>AP017970.1 GCA_002356455.1 Fusobacterium varium | reverse complement strand
GTATTTAATATTATATTTTTTAAAAGTTTTTGGACATTGTATATAGTTTTTTACAACTTTAATATATATCTTAATTATAGTATGCGTAATAATTTATATTGAGTTTAGATAATTAATAAAAGGAGAAGAAAATATAATAGAAATGTTTATAAAAAGAAAAATAAAATCTGAAGAATTGAATCAAATTGCAAATTCATATATGAAATTTCTTTTATTAACATCAAATGATTAAAGTTTCAAAACAATCTAATAAAAATATGATGGAAATTTTTCATAGAAAAATAATTTTATTAATATTCAAATGGCTTCAAAAAAGTCCAGAAACTGTAAATTCAATTACTTCCTTTAATAGATATAATAATTTTACATCCGAGGAAATAAAAATTTTAAAGATAATTTTTAGAAAACCAAGATTAAAAAGTCATTTAAATAAAATTTTAATATTCTTTATTGAAAAAGGAGATTTTAGAAATTAAGAATTAAAAAAGAGTGTAAAAAATTAAAAAAATATAAGGCAGATTAAAAAATTTATTGAAAAACTTTTTTTAGAAGATATTATGAAAAAAATCTCTAATTATCCATAATAAACTTTTTAGAAATATAAAAGATTCTCCTTGAATTTCATATTATTCTTTATAAATATTAGTCCGATTAAAAACTATGAAAAATATAAAAGAATTTGAATTTCTTTCAACAAGTTTACCAGTTGATAAGTTTTATATAAAAAGCTATATAGAATGGAAGGATAAGTGTGAAACAATCTATGATAAAGCAGGTGTATTCTAATAAAAATGTTCTTGAAGTTTCAAAGGAAAGAATAAGTTTCCTTTTTGATAATTTTCAAAATATTTGTGTTTCCATCTCTGGAGGAAAAGATAGTACTGTTCTAGCACATCTCACTTTAAAAGAAGCTGTCAAAAGAAATAGAAAGGTAGGACTATTTTTTTTAGATGAAGAAGTAGTCTACAGCAGTACTGTAAAACAAATAAAATATTTAATGAATCTTTTTCCAGAAAATACTATAAATTACTGGCTTCAAATAGAATTTAATCTTACTAATGCTACAAGTATTGTGGAAGGTCAGCTTAAATGCTGGGAAAAAAACAAATCATACTTATGGATGAGACCTAAAGAAAAAAATTCTATTCAAAATAAACCATGGGATGTAGAAACTGAAACTATAAGAGATAAAAATAAGGGATTTGGATTTTATGATGTAATAGAAAATTTTCAAAGATTAAAAAAAGATACTATCTTTTTAGTTGGGTTAAGAGCAACTGAAAGCCCTAATAGATGGGGAGCTGTTGTGAAAAATCCTGTTGATATAAATGAATCTTTTGTTTATTGGGGAACAAAATTAAAATATGGAAATTTTTCTTTTTACCCTATATATGATTGGAATTTTCATGATGTATGGAAATATATTTATGATGAAAAACTAAAATACTCTAAAATATATGACTATCAATATAAAAAAGGAACAGGGCTGAGAGAAATAAGGGTATCATCACTGATACATGAAAAAAGTTTTAGAGCATTAGTTGATCTCCCTGAATTTGAACCTAAAACCTATGATAAACTCCTTAAAAGAATAGCTGGAATAAGTATTGGAAATCTTTATGGAAAGGACAGCAAAATGCTAAGATGTACAAAGCTTCCTAAAAACTATGATTCATGGATAAAATATAGAGATTTCTTATTAGAAACATATCCCAATGAAAATAAAAAATGGATATTTCAGAAAAGATTCCAAAAGCATTTAGAAAATGAATATGTTGCAAAACAACAATGTAAACAACTTATACTAAATGATTATGAAAATAATCTGCCTGTAGACAATAGAAAAGATCCAAGATTAGAAAAACTTAAAAAATGGAGAACAATACTATGAAATATATAAAAACGAAAAAAGGAAATATAGCACTGCCTGTTATAAACCCTATTATAGTGCCTATATATAAAGTTGAACCAAATAAAGTTGCAATTAATAATATGGACTTATTAGAAAGATCTATCTTGGACAATGGGTTTTGTTTTGCTGTAGTGACTATATATGATAAGAGTAGAGATAAGTATATAATAGTGGGTGATTTCCATCGATATGAAATTTTAAAAAAACATTTTAAAGCTAAAGAAATTCCAATAATTGTGTTAGATCATAATATAGAAAAAAGAATGACAGCAACTGTACAGTTCAACAGAGCCAGAGGTGTTCATCAGGTTGAACTTATGGGAGAGCTGGTAAGAGAGTTATATGAAAAAGGTCTTGAAGATGAAATGATAGCTCAATCTTTAGGAATGAAAGAAGAAGAAGTCTTCAGATTAAAACAGATAACAGGTATTGCAGAAATTTTTAAAAATAAATCTTATTCAAAAAGCTGGGAAATGGTGGAGGTTAATGATGATTGAAAAATGGGAATATGGTGGCTCTTATATAAATTATCCATTAAAACCTGCTGTTCCATATGCTATAGATAAAAATATCATTATGGTCCATGATCTTACTGATGAACTTCCAGATTTTATGAAAAAAGCAGATGTATTATTTATTGATCCCCCATGGAATTTAAGGAATCTCAATACTTTTTATATGAAAGCCAGACTAATGCCTAAGGTGCAAAGTTATGAAGAATTTTATGAAATACTTTTTAAAAGAATAGGTGAAATAAAGGCAAATCTCTGCTTTTTGGAAATTGGAAAAGAATATCTTGCTGATTTTATAAAAGAAATGAAAAAACTATATAAACATGTAACATTTTATAACAGTACTTATTATAATAACAGTAAAAATTTATGTTATATAGTTCAAGGAAGTGAAAAAAGACTTAATTTAAAATTAGATGGTATGGATGAGGAAAAAATAATAGAATTTATCTGTAAAAATCTGCAATATGAGTGTATAGGAGATATGTGCATGGGGAGAGGTCTTGTTGGTTTTAATTCTTATCTCAATAACAAAAATTTTGTGGGAATTGAATTGAACCATAAAAGATTATCTGTTCTTTTAGAAAATATTTCTAAAACAAAATATATTTAATTATTCAATAAAAAAAGCTGAGTAACATTTAAAAAAATGTTTTACTCAGCTCTCTTTTTTGAATATAGACAAGGAATAGAACATTTGTCTCAATAGAGTGTAGTCTATTGAGACATTGTTTTTAACATGGTAAAATGGGAATCAATGAAGTCTCACAAGGCTTGTCTCACTTATGGAGGTATAATTTTGAGAAAAATAGGATATATAAGAGTAAGTTCTGAAAACCAAAATTTAGATAGACAGTTTCATCAATTAAATGAAATTGGAATGGATTTAATTTTTCAAGAAAAGGTTTCTGGAGCTACTACAAATAGAAAAAAACTACAAGATATGCTCAATGAATTAAAAGAAGGAGATACAGTATATATTACTGACTTAACAAGGATTACAAGAAGTACACAAGATCTTTTTTCTTTGATAAATCAGATACAAGAAAAGAAAGCCTTTCTAATTTCTTTAAAAGATACATGGTTAGACTTATCAATAGATAATCCATATAGTCAATTTCTTATAACAATCATGGCAGGAGTTAATCAATTAGAACGTGATTTAATAAAAATGAGACAACAAGAAGGAATTGAATTAGCTAAAAAAGAAGGAAAGTATAAAGGAAGAATAAAGAAATATCATGAAAAGCATGCTGGAATGAATCATGCTTTAAAACTTTATAATGAAGGAGAAATGACAGTAAAGCAAATTTGTGAAATTACAAATATTTCAAAAGCTGCTTTGTACAGAAAATTAAAGGAATTAAAATTAAAAAATTCAAACTAATAAAATTATTTTAATTATTACAAAACAAATTTTAAAATACAATGGTATTGAGGAAGAACGTATTTTTGATATATCCAAAACTTGAGATATAAAGGAAGAGTATTATTCCTTTGTTTTTAGCAACTTTAGATATTTAACATAAGAAGATCAAAATCCATTGATCTAGAAAAAATGTCCTAGTTTACTGAAAATTATTTACATTTCCATAGTAGTCATTTAGAAAGCATATAATACATTCCACATATTCCTGAAATAGTATTTGCTATTATCATCAGTATGAAAAAAACTAAAGAAATTTGCATTTTTCTTTTAGCTATTTTATTACTTTTATCCTTTTTCCATGTAGTTAGAGATATTATAAATAAGAAAAATCCAATAAAGGTTAATATAACAAAAAATGAAGTTAGTAAAAAATATCTAAAAAATTTTAAATCCATATTCCCTCCATATAGAACAAAACTAATATATTTTAATTGTATCATAAGCTTAAAAATTATAAGAAATATTTTTTTTATTATTAAATCCATTTTAAGAGTAGAAGTTTTTATTAAAATAAGGTAATATATCTATATAATTTACAAATTTTTAGGAGGAATTTATGTTTAAAAAAATTGATATGTTTGTATTTTATGCTGCAATAAGTTTCAATGTTATTGCAGCGATTTTAGGTATTTTATTTCCATTATTTTATGGGGAAGTAGATTTAAATAAAATAAAAAATTATGGAAATATTATTTTTTATAGTATTATTTTTTTCTATAAATTAAAAGATAAATCATTTAAAATAAAATACTTTCTGGGATATATAATCGTTAGTTTTCTAATGGGAGATGCCATAGGATTTGTGGTAAGAGTTCTTTCTGTACTAAGATATACAGGTAAAGGAGGAATAAGAGAAATGGTGTCATTTAGTCTTGTTGTTACATTTTTAATTTGTTATTTAGAAGGTTTTTTATATCAAACTTTTAAAAAAATTTCACATAAAAAAGATAACTTAATTGAATAAAAATATTTGTAGATAAAAAGGCTGGGACTACTATGAGTATACAGCCTTTTAAAATGTTCATTAACAAATAAGTAAAACTTAGTAGAATTAATCGTTGTTATTTTTTACAAGTTATAAGAAATAGTTTTGCAAAACTCAATTTGAAGGCTTTCAAAAATATAGAAGACTATACTATGCTTGAAATTTATTATAAAATTTATATTATTAAGTAATTTTGAAAATGATTTTTCAAAAAATAGATTAGGGTCTTTTTCTTGATGAAAGAAAAGTGAAAAATTCTTTTCAAAAATATTTGAAGTTCTTTATGGAGAAAAAAAGGCACAAGAAGAAAGTACCATAAAAGTGGAAAAAGCGGTAAAGGAACTGATGAAAGACTTTAGAGAAAGAGAGAATAAGTACTTGAAAAGCACAGAATAGGAAATAAAAAAAGAAAGCAAAATTTATGAGTAAAATCTAATTTAATATATACTTTTAACTACAAAAATATAATGCACATAAAATCAGGATAAGTCAATAATAGAGCTTTATAAAAAATTTATTACTAAGAAAAAAAATTCTTAAAAATATTTCAACTTATAGACAAAGAGACATCAATATTAATATTTTTTATAACAAAATATAAATTCTTTAGTTGGTAATTTGACTTGTAATTAATTTTGTAAAATAAATGTATTCTAACTTAGATAATACACTTATTTTACCTTATTTAATAATCTAAATTTTGGACATAATTTTTTTCTAAAATATTGCATTTTTTAAATTTTAATATTAAAATAATATTAAAAATTACTTCAGTACTATATTCTTATTTCAAAAAGATTAATTATAAAAAATAGAGTTATTATTTATGATGAAAAGTTAAAAAATATAAAGAATAATCATTGTAGATAGCTGGTTTTAAAATGTTAAATATCCTGTCCAAGAAACCTATTAGTAAGAATTAAAAAAGAAGTAATTATGAAAAAGTATTAAATCAAAGGTAGATATAGAAAATATAAATAAAAGCCTTAAAAACGATGACAATTATGCTATTTCTAGATTTACTAAAAAATAAATTTATTGGAGGAATTTTATATGAAAAAATATTTAATTATTATATTAAGTTTTGGCTTATTTATTACAAGGTGTGGCAAAGAAAAAAAAGTTTTAGAAATCAATCAAATTGAAGTAAAAAATGATTTAATTTATGAAAAAAAGAGTATAAGACCATTTACAGGTAAAGTGATTTCCAAATATGATAATGGGAGCCTTTTTAGCGAATATAATTACATAAATGGAAGACTGAACGGTTTTTTTAAAGAGTACTATGAAAACGGACAACTTTTAAGTGAAGGAAACTACAAAGATGATGAATTAGAAGGTATTTTAAGATACTATTATGAAAACGGGCAACTTCTAAGTGAAGGAAACTACAAAGATGATGAACTAGAAGGTATTTTAAAATACTATTATGAAAACGGACAACTTGAAAGAGAAGAAAACTATAAAAATGGAAATCGAGATGGTCTTTTAAAAGAATATTCTGAAACTGGAGAACTTAAAGCAGAAAAACATTTCAAGCCCATAAAGTTAATAGATGATGAAAAAATGTTTTAAAAATAAAAAGTGGCTACCTTTTGGTAGCTTTTTTTGTTTATCTCTTTCTTTTTTTGTTTTAAATTAATATATTATTATGGACACTAAACTAAAATCTTTTAAATATACTTTCTCAAATTACTTACATAGTAGTACCAGCCTTTTAAAATTGAATTTAAAGGCTTTCAAAAAAGTAGAGAGCTTATAAGTTCTGAGTAACATTTTCTATTTTGTATATTAATCTAATACTCCTATAAAATAGAGCTAATAAAGATCAATCATCATTAAGATTCCTAAAATTCCAAACCATAAAAAGAACCATAACATTGTAATTATCAATATTGATATTAAATAATTTTTTAAGTTTAAATTTGTATTTTTTGAAATTAACCACTTAAACCACATTATTATATTTATTGTAGGAATTATTGTTACTACAAGTATTCTCAACAAATCTTTTATTTCGGTGTTCATGTATCCTCCTAAATTAGTAAATAATAATTAAAAATTTATAATAAAATATTAAATATGTCAAATATTTCTTATTTTAAAACTCAATTCTATTCTAAAATCCGATGAATTAATACTTAGAGTTTTCCAATGTTAAATTAGCTTATAAAAAACAATAAGTAAAGAAAAAATTAAAGTTTTAAATAAATATTTGAAATTTCATTTAAGCCCAATGGAGAAAGAGATATAAGATATTAGGCTTGACATATGTAGATATTTCAAAAAACTGGACGAGAATTAAAATTTGTAGATAATAGTATACAGAGAATAAAAACAAAAATAAAAAAATTTATTCTAGAATATGAAAAAATATAATAGTACTAAAAAAGGTTTCCATTAAGTAGAAACCTTTTTTAGATAAATTAACTACGTATATCAGTATTAAATTATTCTTAATAATTTTTCATTTATTTTTTTATTTAATACTAACTTGTTGAATTGTTTTCGTTTTTCTTTTGGGCTTTTAAATATGGTAGTTAATTTAAATAATTTAGAAAAAGGATTTTTATTTTTTTGTAATAATCTCTATAATATAAGACTTTATTAAGTTGATTTGTTTTATAAATATAAAAATATTAATTATTATAAAGAAAATAAATATTATATGATATTTTTGATAAAAAAAGCTATAAAGAAATTTTTTATAGCTTGAGAAAAGGATTTTATATAATTAGAAAATATTAAAGTAAAAAATGTACAGATTAAAATAGTATCGTGATATTAATTCATAATATAAAATATATTTTTTTGTATATATCAATAATTATCTTTAAATAAAAATAATAACAAGTATATAATTTTATAAATTAAAAAATATTGATAATTTTAAATTATATATTTATTTTTTATTTGTATGTACATAATATTTTATGATATAATCTTGATGTTAATTGTCAATATTAAAACTAATAATGTGAATAAAGTAATTATAATATATTAAAAAATAAAATTATAGATAATTATTATAGTGTTTTTATCTTTAATATTAAAGGAGGCTAAATAACAATGAAAAAGTTTTTTACAGGATTTATTTTCTTATCTTGTTTAACTACAGCCCTTCATTCACAAGAAATAAATGAAAAAGAAGGAATGAAAGTTCTTAAACAAATTAGAAAAGAAATAAAAATGGAAGAAAAGAAAAAAGAAAAAGAAATTAAAGAGGCTGAAAAAGTAAAAAAAGCAGAAGAGGAAAAAGGAAAGAAAATAATTGAGGGGATCAGAAGGGATATGAATGAATCTCTTGAGGAAAAAGTGTTCAGAAGTGAAAATACTCCTGAAGTCAGAATTGCAGCAGCAGAAACAGCTTTTGAAATAGGAAGAGAAAGAATGGTTTTTCTGAAAATGGAAGAGGAAGAAATTATGAAGCTTGAAGAAGTTCTGGGAATGGAAACAAATGAAAACAGAGTATTTTTAAGTCAGAAATTTGATGAAGTATATGATAAGTTCAAGACTAATAACAATGAAATTGAATTTCTTTTGTTTGAAAATAAAAAACTCGATGAATATTTGAGAAGACTAGAACAAATTGAAAAAAAGATAAATTAAAAAATAATTGTAATTTAGTTGAACCAGGAGGAAATAATGAAAAATAATGATATTGAAAAATCATTAAAAAGATTTTTGAAAAGAAAAATTAGTTATTCTCTTTCACTTTTGATAACTTTCATGATAACTGGGAGTATATCTTTTGGAGCTGGAATAACAACTGAGGAAATACAAGAGAGCAAAGCTGAACTTTTAAGTAAAGTACAAGCAGAAAAAGAAGAAATAAAGAAAAAGATTCTTGAAAATGAAAAATTTATAAAAGAATATAATTCAGAGTTATTAGATTTATTGAAAAAAGGAAATTTTTATTCAAAGAGTATGTTCCCGAGTACACAAGTGTTTTTTACATATCAAAATGAAAAAAATGGAAAAATGAAAAACAGAACAGAAAAAGAATTTAGTGAAACCATAAAAGCAGCACAAGAGTTTTATCCTCAAAATATAATTTTAAATAAATTAGAAATTGGAAATGGAAATATAGTGGATTCTACAGAATTGCCTAGGGAAGAAATAAATTTAGGAGTAAATATTAATGTTCCTGAAATAGAAGTACCAAAAGTTTCTAAAGAAGTTAATGTTAATGTAGCAATGCCTAATGTAGAAATTAGTGGAATTAAAAATCTTTTGAATCCTAAAATGCCAAAAGTAAATATTCCGAAAGTAGATAATGTATCTGTTGCTATATCAAAACCTAATTCTATAAATTTAAATCAAGTAACAATTAATAAAAATGAAAAAATTAATAGTGAAATAGAAAAATCTAATGATATTAAAATTTCAGAGAATAATATTGTGCCTAATATAACAGCTTCAACAATAAATAATGTAGGGATAGAAGTTCCTAAAGTGGAAATACCTAATTTATTTCTTAATCTTTTTGCTTCTCCTTCAGTTTATACATATTCTTTAACAAAGCAAGTAGCAAATAGTAGTGTTAATTGGGATGATTCAAAGGCTAATAGTAGTGTAAATAGTGTAATAGGAAATGTAGTTATAAAAAATGGTGATTTTAAAATAGAAAGAATATCTTCTACTGATCCAAATGATTATAAATATTCTAGAACTAAAATAAAATATAGTTATGATAATTACACAGTGTATAATCCTACTAATCAAATAGCTGTTGGAGACAACAGTGATTTGAATCCCAACGAAGAAAAAGTAAATCAAAATAGAGGAGAAACTATTACTCAAAATAGTTTAGGTTTTTTTATAAAAATTAATGGATATGGAAATGGAATTTCATTTAATGGTGGGAATATTTTATATACATCTCCTTTATTAATAGGATCAGGGTATGGTTTTATTGATTTTGTCCCTCGTTTTTCTATCAATAAAATAGAGCTTGAAAACCAATTAACAAAATCTGTAATCTCTGAAGAGGATAAATTAATAGTATTGGAAGCATTTAAAGATTCTGAAAAACTAATCACTTCTCCAAAAGATGAAGCACTTGTATGGTTAAATAATGGAAAAATAACTGCTGAAGGAAACGGAATAGCTCTAATTAATTACAATGGAAGCTACAATAGAGAAGGCTATGTAATTAATACTGGTGAAATAATTTCACAACCATATAAAGGGAGTTGGAATGGACAAGATTCTGTTTTTAGTGGTTCTAATAATATTTTTGGTGGTAGGAATAGTGGTGGAAATAATGTTTTTTATAATGGAAAAACAGGAAAAATTAATGTTTGGACTAGAAATACAGCAATTTTTAGAATTGATGATAGCCGAAATGATTCTGGTTCTATATTTCACATAGGAAATAAAGGAGAAATAAATGCGTATGGTTATAATAATATAGGAGTGACAGTAGATGTCACTTCAGATAATAATCCAAATAATAATCAAAATACAATAATTTTAAGTTTTGAAAATCCTATTAATATATTTGGTGATAGAAATACAGGATATTATTTCTATGGAGTATCAGGTACAACTATAAAAGGAAATGTTAATGTTAATATTGGTGCTCCTGGTGAAGGAAATAAAAAATTTACAACAACAACAACAGCAGGGGTTCCTTTAATAGACTACGATGTTAGTAACGACCCACCTTATTATACAGAAATGAATATAGAAGGTTCTAGTGGAATTATTGCAGATATATTTAGAGGGGGACCCAAAATAGAATTAGATTCACATAAAATTAATATATATGACTTGACTAAAGGAAATACAGGAGTTTATGTTAAAGAGGGAACTACTTTAAATTTGGGAACTGGAAAAATTATGTTAGAAGGAGGAAAACAAAACATAGGAATTTATACCTTTGGAGGAACAGCAATTTCTGATGGAGGGATATCTTTAAGTAAAGGTTCAAAAAATAGTGCTATCTATTCTATTGCTGGATCAGTAAAAGTTAAAAATATAGAAGTCCCAGATAGTGTGGAAGATTCAACACTTATAGTAGCTTTAGGTGGGGAAAAAAGTTATAGTTATATAGGAGTTGATGGAAAAGCTTATACTACAAAGTACTATGGTATAAAACAGGGGGAAGTTGAAGTAGAGGATACAAAAATAAAAGTGAAAAGTGTTTCAAAAGATTCAAATGCAGTAGGAGCATATGCAGATTATCATGCTAAGATAACAATTAATAATAAAGGAAATATAGGAACTGCAGAAAATCCAGATATAGAAATTACAGGATTTAATGGAAAAAACGGAGTAGCTCTTTATGCATCAAAAGACGGGAATAAGACTGGTAATGAAGTAGTTATAAATGCGGAAAATAACTATATTAAAGTGGATAATGGTCAAGCTGGGGTAATTTCTTTAAATGGAGGAGAAATAAATTTAAAGAATTCAATTCTTCATGTTAATAATGGAATAGCAATTAGTACTATGTATCACTCAAGTGCTACTCAGACTGCAGGGATAATAGATATATCTGGAGGAACAATAGTTTTAGATGGAACATCTATAGCATTTATTAAAGACTGTTCTGCAGGAAGTGTCGATCCAATAAAGAGCGATGCAAATACTAGAATTAAAGTTATTTCTAATGATATTATTGCAGCAGTTAAACTTGATAATGTAGGTCCATTGAATTTAGGAACATTAAGAGATGACTTAGAAAATAAAATAGGAGCAACAATAATTGATGATGGAGTACATCAGGATTATCGGCTTGCTTTAGTAAATGGTGGAAGTATAAATATAGACCAAAATATAAATCAAAGTTCAACAAATAAAAACTCAATGGAATATATTTTTTACAATAGATTCTTAGGGGAAAAATTTAAAATAAATATAGCAAATGGAATAACAGCGAACTCTACACTTACAAATGAAGAAGCTGATAAATTTGGAAATGGTAATGTTATAGGGATGAAAGTAACTTCAAGTGAATCTGCTGCTAGTGTTGCTGATACTCAGATTAATTTAGGAACTGGTTCTAAAATTGTGGCAGATAGGACAGAGAGTGGAAATGGAGCAATAGGAGCATATATTAATTATGGACAAGTAACTCTTGGAACTAATAGTAGAATAGAAGTAGAAAAAGAAAATAATATAGTAAATAGTAAAGGTGTAGGTGTATTTGCTGTAAATGGAAGTCAAGTAAAAAGTGAAGGAACTATAGATGTAGCAGGAAATGAAGGAATTGGAATTCTGGCACAAGCGTACAGAGTAGGAGAAGATGGCAATCCAATAGTTTCTGAATTTGGAGGAAAGCAAGGAGAAGGAACACTTAAAGTAGAAAATAAAGGAGATATCCTTTTAACTGGAGAAGGAACAATAGGAATATATGCAGATAATAATAAACAAAATGGTCTAAATACTGATGCTGAAGTAAAAAATATTGGAAAGATTCAAGTTGGAAGTTCAAAGGATGATGCAACAGCGATAGGAATTTATGCAAAGAATGCAGTTATTTCAAATACAGGAGAGATTGTAACAGGCAAAAATGGAGTTGGAATTTATGGAATAAATGGAAGTGAGATTGCTGACTTAGGAACTATAAATTTAGGAACAGATGCAATAGGGGTTATGGTAGATGGAACTTCACAGATATCTGGGTCTAGTATTACATTAAAATCTAATGAAAATTCTAATAAAGAAAGAATAGGAATATTCTATAAAGGAACAGGGAATGAAAATACAAATGTAAATATAAACTTAGATGCTGAGGCTATGGAAAAAGGAATAGCTTTATATTCTGAAAATATGAATAGTTTTAATTCAACTGGGAATATAAAGGTTGGAGAAAACGGGACTGGAATTTATATAAAAAATGGAAATGGTACTAATAGAGGAATTATTAATTTAGTGACTGGAAAGAATAATGCTATAGGAATGGGTGTAGCTCAAGGGACTATAACAAATACAGGTACAATAACATTAAATTCGAGCAGTCAGATTGGAATGACAGGCTTAGGAAATGGAAGTATTGTTAAAAATACTAATTTAATTAATATCAAGCCAGATAAAGGTATTGGGATTTATGTAAAAGATGGTGCGAAGGCAGAACTTACTGGAAATAATATTGCATTTGGTGGAAAATCTAATATAGGAGTTTTTGCAGAAAATGGAATAGTAAATATTAAACAAAATCTAACTTTTACAAATAATAATGAAAATAAAAATATCTATCTATATGGTAAAGATGCAGCTATTGAATTAGATGCAGGGAAAACAATAACAGTAGATGGTGTAGTTACTCCAACAACAGCAGGAAATAAAACAGTTGGAATATATCTTGAAAATGCTAATACTGGAAGTACATTTACAAGTAATACAACAGGGCTATTGAATGTTGTAAAAGAAGCAGTAGGAATTTATTCTAAAGGAAATAATACTTTAGATGTAAATGTAGCAGCTACTGGAGATAAAACTATAGGAGTGTTTATAGATGGAGCATCAACTATATCAGGAACAGTAGCAGCTAAAACTGATGCAATAGGAGTATATGGAAGTGAAGGAACTGTAACTATAGGTGCAGGAGGACTTACTCTTAATACAAACTCTGGAAAAGGAACAGGAATGTATCTTGTTGATGGCGCTTATGCAACTGGAGGATTAATTACTGTAAATAATACATCAGGAACTGAAAATATAGGAATATATTATAGTAAAGGAAATGCTTTAGGGCCTATAACAAATAGTTCTGATATTAAACTTACAGGAACTAAAAGTATAGGAATATATGCAGCTGATGGAATAAATCTTGTTAATACTAAAAATATAGAATCTAGTACTTCAAATAATACAGCTTCATATATAGGAGAAAATTCAACTTTAACTTCAAAAGGAAACATAACTATGTCAGGATTAGATAATATAGGAATATATGTTGCTGAAGGAAAAGGAGTGAATGGAGGAGTTCTTGATGTAAGTGGAGCAACAGGAACGTCGTCAGCAGGAATGGTAGCTAAGACAGCAGCAGGAGATACAGCTGTTGTAGAAAATACTGATACTATAAATGCTGGAGTTAACCTTGGAATGTATATAGCAGGTAATGGAACAAGCAGTGGGAAAAATAGTGGAACAATAACTGCTACGACAGGAACAGGAGTATATGTAGAGGGTACAAATGCAAATTTTGATGGTGCAGATGGAATTATTAAATCAGATAAACTTGGAATTTATCTAGCAGGAACAGATGTCAATAAAGTAAGTGTTGGAACTTTGGAAATAGGTTCAGGTGGAGTTGGAATATTTGGAGAAAATGCTAAGATAGATTTTGCAGTAAATGTAAAAGGAGATGGAGCAATAGGGGTTGCTGTTCAGGGTAATAATTCTGTAATTTCTAGAGATATAACAACTACTGGCAAGGGATCAATTGGAGTGTATCTTTTTGATGATGCAGTAGCATTTGCTAATGGAGTAGCAATAGAAACTGGAGAGAGCAAACCTGATTCAGGCTTAGGGGCTAATGATGGAAAAACTTCAGTAGGAATCTATACAAAGGCTGCTGGAAATTATGCCTTAAATGGTGTAAGTGTAAATGCTAAAGATGGTGTAGGAGTATATCTGGAAGATAGTACACATACAAATTCAGGAGGCAAGACACTTTCATATAATGGAACTATAACTACTACTGGTGGAATAGGAATATATGTAGAAAAGGGAAATAATCTTATAACACAAGGTGCAACTATAAATATAAATGGTGGTGCAGGAATATATATAGGAGATGGTGGAAATGCCAGTCTTGGAGGAAATGGAGATAATCTTGTATTAAATTTTGGAACTAATGGAGGAATAGGAATATTAAATAATGGTGGAACTCTTCAACTTGGAGCTAATATTACTATGAATGGTTCTGGTTCATTTATGTCTACAACAAATGGAAGCTTATCTTCAGCAGGAAGCCTAAATATAGGGAAGGATTCAATAGGGCTTATAGGACAATATGATACTAGTGCAAATGGAAACTATAATATAACTAATACTGCAAGTGGAGTTATTAACATTGTAGATGGAACAGGATTAGCAGCAGTTAAGAAAGAAGGAGTAGCAGGAGGAATCCCTGGAAGTATAACTGTAAGTAATGCTGGAAGTATTAATGTAGAGTCTACAGATAAAAATAAGCCAGTGGCTGCAATATATACAAATATAGCAAAGGTAGAAAATAGTGGAGTTATAAATGTAGGGAATAATGGAGTTGGAATATATACAACTTGGACAAATGAAACAGTAAAAAATGATAATATAAATATTACTGGAACAAATGGAATAGGAGTATACATAGAAGGAGTAACAAATGGACTTATATCAAATAATATAAATTCTACTAAGTCTGGTAATACAGGATTAGTTCTTAAGGAAGTAATATTACCAAATATTAATGCAGGAACTATTACTTTGGGAAATGAAAGTGTAGGAGTTATGGCAACAGCTACAAATTCTACAATAAATGGAACTATTAAAGTAGGAGACTCAAGTTCAAGTAAGAGTGCAATAGGAATAATAGCTAATGCAGGTTCACATATAACTCTGACAGGAACAGCAATCACAGCTGGAAAAGGTGGAATAGGAGTATATGCTGAAGGAGCAGGGACATCAGTTATAGTTTCAAATACAGGAAATATAACAGTAGGAACAGATGGAATATATATGTATTCTAAAGGTGCTGCTTTAACGTTCACAGGAAATATAACAGCTGATAATCAAATAGGAATAGTAGCAGATGGAGGAAGTGTAACTGCTAATGGAAACTCAGTGATAACAGCTAAAAATGGCGGAATAGGAATATATGTAAAAAATACAGCTCCAACACTTGGAGGAACTACAATAGCAGTACAGGGAGGAACACCATCTAAATACTCAATAGGAGCTTATTATGAAGGGGTAGAGCCTCAAGTTTTAGGAGCAACAGTAGTTCTTCCAACAATTACACAAACAGGAGACTATAATATAGGTATAGTATTAAAGGATTCAAAAGTAGAAACAGCTCCAACAGGAATATCTATAGGAAATTCAAATGCTAGTAATCAGGTAGGAATAATGGCAAAAGAAGGTTCTAACATTAAAGTAAATGGAAATGTTAGCATAACTGGAGGAAATAATAATATTGGTGTATATGGAGAAAACAGTATAGTAGGAGTAAATGGAAATATATCAGTAGCTGAAGCTACTTCACTAACAAATTCATCAATAGGAATATTTGTAGAAAAAGGTTCATATACAGGAATAGGAAATGTTTCAGCAGAAAATAACAGTATTGGAATCTATGGAAAAAATATGACTGGAGGAACAATTTCACAAAGTGGAACAACTATGAATGTAGGAACTAATGGAGTCGGTATTTATGGAGCAGGAAGCGGAAATATCAACTTGTCAATGGGAACAATAGCTCTGAATGATGAAAACTCTATAGGTGTATATGCAAAAGGACTAAATTCAGTAGTGACAGGTAATATGACTATTGGAACAGATACAAGTATAGGAATAGTAAGTGAAGGAAATGGAAATGTAACATATGCAGGCAATATGACAATAGCTGACAAAACAAAAACAGGTTCTGTGGGAATATATAAAGTTGGAGGAACAGCGCCATCAACTATTACATCATCAGGAAGCTGGACTGTAGGAAACAGTGGATATGGAATTTATTCAAAAGGTCAGGGAATAACAGTTAATAACAATGCAGATATGACATTAGGAATGTCATCTGTAGGAATATTCTCAAATGGATTAAACACAATAAATAATAATGGAAAGATAACAGTAGGAGCTACAGATGTAAATGGAGACCATAAGGATACTGAAAAACATCTGAACTCAGTAGGAATCTTTGCAACTGCAGGAACTATTGTAAATAATTCTGGAAATATAACTGTAAATCATGATCATTCAGTAGGAATCTATGGAGATGGAATAGGAACAAAGGTTACAAATACAGGAAACATGACTGTAGATAATGGTGGAGTAGGAATTCTTGTAAAAAATGGAGCAGTAGCTGTAAATACAGGAAATGTAACTTTAGGAAGTACTTTAGCTTCTTGTGGAGCAGTTACAGTAGGAATGGCAGCATATCAAAATTCTGAAATAATAAATGATGGGATTATTACAGTAAATAATGGAGTAGGAATGTTAGTAGGTCCAGGAGGTTCTTTTAAAAATACAGGAACTATTTATGTAAATAATGGAATAGGAATAGAAGGTGCTGGAAGCTTCGTAAATATAGGAAATGTAATTGTAGGAGCAGGAGGAAGTGCAACAGGTTCAAGTGGTGGCGCTGGAAGTTCAGGAGCTGCAACAGCAACTATAGGAAGTGTCCAAATAGATTCAAACGGAAATATTACAATAAATGATAACTATGTATCAATTGGAGGAACCCTTACTACTCAGGGAGATATAACGGTAAATGGGGCCTATGTAGATGTAACAACAGGAATTCCTCTGTTTAATGCACATAGTGTAAATGGTGAAGTAAATATACTTCCAAACTTTGCATTGACAGGAAATGGAATCTCATATGAGATAAAAGACTTTGTAAATGTAGCAGCAGGAACAGTTACAGGAAATAAACTTACACCAGTAACTTCTCCTTTATTTGTATCAAAAATAGTTAATGGAAAAGATTTAGTAATAGTAAAAAGACCATATGCAGATTTAACAATAGGAAATCAGTTTGATGCATTGGATAAAGGTTTGGATAACATTCTTGCCAATAGTGGAGGAAATGGAAAAGATGCAGATATATTGAAAGGATTAAATAGTTATCTTGCAGGGCTTTCTGGAGAGGAGTTTGCAAATGAAACAGCTAGAACTTTAGCAGAAACAAGAGGAGATATCTATTCGACTATTCAAGGAAGAATGCAGGATATCAATAGAGCATTTGACAATTCTTTCTATGAGCTTGAATCATCATACAATTTAACTAGAGACAGCAGTAAATACAGTGTTATCTATACTGAAGGAAACTATAAGGATTCTACTGTGGGAATAGATGACTATGACTATAAGGTAATGGGGCTTTTGTATATGAAAGAAAAAGAAGGAACAGAATATGGAAGTAAATATGGATATACATTAGGATTTGCCGGGTCAAAATTTGACTTTGATGATGGTGGTTCAAAAGAGGATGTATATTCATTAAGAGCAGGAGTACACAGAGTTAAAAATTTAAGTGATGAACATAAAGTATCATGGCTGTCAAGAATAGAACTAGGATATAACAGACATATAGCTAAGAGAAAGCTTAATCTTCAGGAAACATTTGAAAATAAAGGAGAGTACAATACTTACTCTGTAGCATTTGATAACAGATTTACTAAAGTTATCTATTCAGATGTTTCTAGACAATTGGATGTATATACTGATTTAGATTTAGAGTATGGAAAAGTAGACGGATTTAAAGAAAAAGCAGGAAGCAAAGGTGGACTGGAAGTGCAAATTAAAGATAATGATTATTTAAGCGCCCAGTTAGGAGTAGGAGTAAAAGCACAACAGAGAATCTATGCAGGAAATGATGTATCTGTAAAAGTAACAGCAGATGTAAAATACGCATATGAGCTTGGAGATAACTATGATGGAAACAAAGCAAGACTAAAAAATGGAGGAGAAGGATACTACAGTCTGATTACTTCAGAAGAAAGTGAAGGTAAACTTACAGGAAAAATTGGACTTACAGTAGAAAAAGCCAACCACATGGGAGTAACATTTGAAGTAGAGGCAGCAGATGAAAGTAATAAAAAAGATTCATCAATTAAATATGGAGTAAGATTCAATTATAAATTCTAGGAATAATAAAAAAATATTAGACTACCCTTGAATAAGGGTGGTCTAATATTTCCAAAAGAAACTAAAGGAAAAAAAGATAATGTATAAATTTAAAAATTATTTAAAAAATTTTATCTTATTTTGGATTATTGTAACAATATTCATAGGAAGCCATCATTATTGGAAAGCAAATGGAAGATACCATAAACCAGAATGGTACCAGGATTATGAAATTCTAGAATTAGATGGAAAGAAATATGCAGTAATAAGTTATGATAAAAAAGATAATAAATTTTTAATAGTAGAGGCAACAATTCAAGATAATGAATTAATATTGGACATGAAAAAAAGTATTTTTAGCGATTTAATAAATATTCCAATATGTTATAAAAAATTTAAAGCAGTAAAGGTCATAAAGTAACCTTGAGCTAATTTGGAAGGTGAAAAATATGAATGAAAAAATTAAAAGAAGAGGAAGACCATTAGGAAGTGGAAATAGAAATAAGACTATTTTAGGGATAAGGGTTACTGATGAAGAATTTGAAATAATTCAAAAAGGACTTAGAAAACTAAAAACTGAATTTAAAACAAACAGAGAAATAATTATATATCTATTTAAAAAATACGATAATCTTGAAGTAAAAGACAATGTTGAAGATAATAATCCACTTCTTGAATTAATAAGTGAAGAATTAAATAAAAATAGATATACAAAAGAAGAAAAAAGACAACTAAGAAAAAAATATATATAAATCCAAAACAAAGGGATAACAAAAATCTTCAATATACGAAATAATAATTAAGGAGAAGAAATGGAAATAAAATTAACAAAGGAAGAATTAAAAAGATTAAATGGAAATAAAGATGGAATAGCACAGCTTCTAGTAAGAAAAGCTGTCCTTACAGAAATGAAAAATAAAAAATATACAGAGGAAGAAAAGAAGTATTTAGAAGAAATGAAACTTAATATGGAGATAGAATATTATCTTAATTCAATAGCACAAAAGACAGTTCAAATATATGATTATGAACTTTTAGAAGTATATAAGAATAATGCAGAATTACTAAAAGATAAAAATACAGTAGAAATATATCCACAGCTGCAGCAAGCACTATTTAATCAAAAACTTGGAGAAGAAAAAGTAAAAGTAATAAATGAAATAGTTGAGAAGTATAAGATAAATGATATATTGAAAGAATATATCCCCTTAGAAGAAAAAAAATAGAGGTGAAATTATGAAAAAAATACTGGTAGGATGCATATTATTAATATCAACAGTGTCATATTCATCAGCAGATGTATTATCAACATTAGAGCAGCTTGAAGTTAATTTCAAGCAATTAGAAATAGAAGAAACGGCTATGTATAATCAAAGAAAAGCTGAAGCGAAAGAAGCAGAGGAAGCACTGATATCTTTAAGAGCAAAATATCAGAAACTGCTAGGAACAGAAAAATATATAACTGAAGTGGAACCATATAGATATTACCAAAAAGACTATAAAGAATTATTAAAAAAATGTAGAGAAGAGAAAGAAGAAGTGAAAAAAGAAATTGAAGAAAAAGAAGAGATAATAAATATTTATCAGGCAATTATGTAGAGGAAGATATGGAAAAAAGAGAAAAAGAGTTACAAAAATATCGTTTATATGGCTGTCACTTTACTAAAGAAGAATATACTTTTATACAAAAGAAAATAAAAAGATTAAGTAATATTAAAGGTCAAAGAAGGAACAATACTCAGATATTGATAGAGCTATTTAAACTTGCATTAAAAGATAAAAATGAAATGAAAGGATAGAAATTATGAGAGAAACAGAATTTATAAGAGAATATAGAAGAGTTAGGGAATTAAAAAATTTAAAGACAGCAAAAGAAAAAGTTGAGATTTTCTGGGAAACATTAGTAGATATTTTAAAAGAAGGAGAGAAAGTTACTTTTAAAGGCTGGGGGAGTTTTGAAGTAAAAGAAAGAAAAGCAAAAATATTTAATAATCCAAAAACAAAGAAAGCAGAAAGAATACCAGCAAGTAAGAAAATAATATTCAAACAGGGAAAACTTCTTAAGAAAAGATTTAATACAATAGGAGAAGAAGAAAATGATCTTTTATATAGATAAAGCAACTCAAAAAATTCATGAAGGAACTTGTAGATATGCAGATTCTCTAAGAAATTCAAATATTGTATTTCTTGGAGAATTTCCCTATGATGAATATGCACTTTTCTTTGCTAAAAAACAAGGTTATAAGAAAGTAAAATTATGTGATGAATGTTGTGGAGAATAATTTTATAAGAGGAGAAATATATTTATAAATATGAAAAGCAATATGTTGAAGTTATTAGAATCATGGGGAGAAGAAATATTGAAAATTCTTCCAGAAACAATATTAAGAATATTATGGGTTATATTCCTAGTTTCAATAATGAAATATGTAGTAAAAATAAGTGCCCATGCCTTAAAAGTTTTAATGGAAAAAAGTAATGCAGATGAACTGTTAATATCTTTTATGCTATCTTTAACAAAAACGTTAATATATATTGGATTTTTCTTTTTATTAATTGGCAGTTTAGGAGTTAGAGCAACTTCTTTACTAACAGTATTGGGAACAGCAGGATTAGCAGTAGGCTTAGCTTTACAGGGAAGCTTATCTAATTTGGCAGGAGGAGTATTAATTCTTTTTTTCAAACCTTTTCTTAAAGGAGAATACATAAAGACATCTTCAGGAGATGGGACAGTTGATTGTATTCATATTTTATATACTGTTTTAACAACACCAGATAATTCAAAAATAATAATTCCAAACAGCCAATTGGCAAATTCAGCTGTAACAAACATATCAAGAAATCCAGAAAGAAGAGTTGATTTAGAAATTTCTGTTGCTTATGGAACTTCAGAAGAAAAAGTAAAAAAAGTATTGACTGAAATAGCAGATAAAAATCCAGAAATTCTTCATAATATGGGATATACAATAAGAATGAAGAAGCATAATTCCAGTTCATTAGATTATGTATATAGAGTATGGACTAAGAAAGAAACATACTGGGATGTATATTTTTCCTTAACAGAAGCTGTGGCAAAATGTTTTGAGGAAGAAGGAATAGAGATACCATATCAAAAAATAGATATTTATAATAAATAATATTAATTTAAGTAGATTAATCCCCGTTCACATAAAATCATATGGGGATTTTTCTTGTAATAAAGAAATTTTTAAATAAAGGTAAGGTAATTATGAAAATATTAACAGGAATATTTATATTAATTTTTTCTTTTATTTTTATTTATATTTTAAATGAAGAAAGGCATAAAGCATTAAATGAAGTTTTAGGAGTAAAAGAGTTAATTATAAATAATAACAAAATATGGATGAGCGAGGAATTTATGGAAAAAAATACAAATAATTATGTAATAAAGGAAATATTTTACTCTAATGGAGCTACTTTCAGAAAAGAAATATTTAATAAAGAAACAGGAGAAGAAATTACTCAATATTTTTCAAAAACTGGAGAATTTATTGTGGAAATAAAAAATAGCAGATTGAATAATGATGAGGTTGTTTATGATATATATTCACAGAAGTTTTTAGTCAAGAAAAATGGGAAATTTTATGATAAAGAGGTCATTTATACTAAAAAAATCAAATATTATTATGATGCTGGAAGTATAGAAGAGGAATTTGATGACTGTGGAAGAATTCATGGAAGTAGAAAGGTATATGATACTGATGGGGATTTATATGAAGATAGTTTTTGGGAATATGGAAAACCAATTGGTATTAGCAAAACATATTATAAAAATGGAAAATTACGAAGTGAAGGATATCAAAAATATTATAATTATGAGGGAATATTCAAGTGGTACTATGAAAGTGGGGAATTACATATAGAAGAAAACTATAAAAATGGAGTTCTTCATGGTGAAAGAATTATTTATTCTAAAAATGGAAAAGTTATAGAAAAATCAAAATATAAAAATGGAGAATTAAAAAAGGGAATACTAGAAAGAATAATAAAAAAACCTAAAATAGTTGAGGTAGTTGAGTTAAGGGAATTACTACAAAGAGCAGATGTTAGTATGACTGATAAAGAAATTGATGAATTAGAAGATTTTATAATCAGACAACATGAAAAAAATAGCCAATAACTAAGTTAACAACTTAATTAGATGAAAATCTATTTACAGATTTTATAAAAAATTTAAAATAGGATAGAAAGGAAAAAATGAAATGTTTAGGATTATTTTTATATTTTTATTATTAATAAATCTTTGTTTTAGTGAAGAGATAAAATTAAAATCATACACCAATTCCCCAATAATTGGAAAGATAAAGACAACTAAAAAGAGAAATGAAATTAAAATATATGTTGAAGGAATAGAAAAGATAGTGCAAAAAGTATGGAATGATAATTCTGAAGAAGAGTACTATGATTCCCATGAAAAAGAGTACTATGATTACTATGAAGAAGAAATCAGTATTTTAGTAGATAATATTTCAAAAAATTATTCAATTATAGACATATTTACTATTAATTTAAATTTTGATGATAATGAAGAAATATGCTTAGTTTTAAAAAAAGATGGGAAAAATTATATAAAAATATATTATTATTCCTCTGAAGATGATAAATTTTATGACTTCTTAAATGAGGAACAAAATCAAGAAATAAAAAGATTATTTTCAACTGATAAAAATTTTTCAATAGATAAATTAAAAAAATATTTAAATGACAAGTTACCTTTTGTTGAGTTGGATACAAGAGAGTTTTTATATAATATTAAAAAGGAATTTGATAAAAATTTATTAAGTGAAAATTTAAAATTTTTACGTGTTAACTTAGGTAATGAATTAGTTTATATTGATAATAGTAAAAATTATTATGTTTTCTATTATTCAGGTACAAGAAATATTTATTCATTGTTTTCTTATTGTGAAGGAGAACTTGGGAAGAATTACTATCCTATAACTGGTATTGCTTATTATAAAAATTATGGAAGCTCTGGAGATGGAGTTATTAGAAAAGTAGAATATAAAGATAAAAAAATATTAAAGGAGAGTATTATTCAAAGTTTTGAGCCTAAAATATCACAAGATATATTTTATGATTTAAATACTTCAAGAGTTCAAAAAGAATATATTTACAGAAATGGCATTTTGTCTAAAAAAATATTGTATACATATTCAAGCAATGGAAATCGCGAAAAAGTTGTAGAAAATTATGATGATTTTAAACAGATACGAAATTGGCAAAAAGACAAAAATGGAAAATTAAAAGAGAGATACAAGACAGAATTTCAAGAATTAGATGTTTCAAAAGGACAGCTTCTCTATGAAAGTTTAAACACTAGATTATATACTCTCTATAACAATAAAACAGAAAAATGGTGTTATGTTTTAATGGAAAGGCATCCAAAAGAATGGGATTATTTTTATGTAAAAGAGATTTTTTATGGCACTGTATCTGATTTAAATTTAAAAAATGGAATTTCAGATATTCTTAAAAATGGATATACAGAGATATATAGCAAATCTTATCCTGTTTCGCTAGATTCTTCGACTCAAATAATTGAAAAAGGATATTATAAAAAAAATAAAAAAGATGGAATGTGGATATTTAATTATGCTGGTCAAATTTATTCAAAAGTATATTATATAAAAGGGATTCCAATATGTTATTGGGATTATGATGCAGATAATAGATTAACAGAATTTGGAATATATATAAACTCTAAAAGGATAAAAATAAGCAAAAAAAGATATTTTTATGGAATAAGTGATTAAAGGAGAACTATGAAGAAAAAATTAATTTTACTTTTTAGCATATTATTTTTTATCAGTTGTGGAAGAATAGGAGATTATCAAGTCGTTTGGAAAATTCAAAACCCTTCACAAGAACTAATGGTTCAGGTATTAACAGAGATACAAGGAATTAAAGTAATCAACGATGGCAATTTTCATAATCCTGTAAAAGACGAAAATGCTTTTAATAATAATTTTAAAGATTTACTAAAAAATAAAAAAGTAGAAAAACTTAAGGCTCATCCTGACTTTATTGCTAGTCGTTATGACAATAATGAATTGTATTATGTTGAATTTATATCAGGAATATATTTTTTGAAACTTCAAAATCCATCTTTGGATTTAACAGACGCAATAGCATTTATATTCAAGGGTAAGTATAAATTATTACGAGTAAAATATCAAGATTTAGAGCCAACGAGTATACGTGACGATATAGAAGCTCGTGTTAAAGTTTTAGAGTCTCCTGAAATAGCTATAATTTATAAAGATGGAAATATAAAAACTTATCAAGCAAAGATTCCCTATTTACAAAGGGATAATGTTATCTACTTAGAGAGAAATCTTACTTCCTACTATCGTGTAAGGATTCCATACTGGATGTATAAAATTCAAAAGTAAGAAATGAAGATGAAAAAAAGAATTGTTGTTTAGAATTTTAAAAGAAATGATTTCTTTTTTCAAATAAAAAATATAAATAAAATTTACAGGAAAATCAATAATTTATTATTTTGGAACTTTAACGGGAATGAAAAGCGAAACTTTTTATAAATTTGGGAAAAAACATGGAAAATCAACATTTTATAATAAATATCCCAATTCTATAGCCATTGTAACTCCTTATAAGGATGGAAAAATAGATGGTATTGAAAGAGTTTACTATGCTGATGGAAGTCTAAAATATGAAATAGAATATAGAAATGGACGTCGTTGTGGTAACTGGAAAAAATATTATGGTGATAGAAAAACTGCTGCTGATAGTACAGTAGGTATACATTATATTTATGAAAATGATAAAAAAATTAAAACATTAAAACAGGATGTAGAGTTATTTGTGGGAGAATTTTTTTAATATTAATATGAGGTGGCTATAAATTATGATAAAAAAACTATTTTTCTATATACTAATGTCTTTTAGTATATTTGCAATAGATGAAGATTTATTAAGTATAAAAAATCATAAATATTACTATAAGGGAAAGCTTTATAATGGAGAGGTTGAAATATATTATATTGATAAAGACAATTACAAGAAAACTAATAAAATCTACATGAAGGCTAAGGTTGTACAAGGAATTCTTAATGGTCAGTGTAAAGTTTACTTTGATAATGGAAAATTATACAAAGATGAAAATTATAAGAATGATCTTTTAGATAGATTAAATTTTTATTATCATCCTAATGGAAATTTAATGGCAGTAAAAAACTATTCTAGAGGGAAATTATTAGGAGTTTATCAAGATGCTAAAGGTACAATTCCACTTACTGATTACTTAATTGAGTATAGTTCTTCTGGTGAAATTATAAGAAAGGTAAAGTATCAAAAAAACTTATCAGAATATGATATAGAGATTTTAAACTATGTTTTTACAACTGAATATGAGAGAAAAACATTTAATGTAAATTATCCTCCTAACTCCACAAAAATAGCTACTCGAAGTAAAGGAAAATATAATTTACTTGAAAAAAGGATAGGAAAATGGGTTGTTATAGATAAGAGAAATGGTTCTAAGTTTATAATAGAATATAAAGAGGGAGAAATAGATGGAAGTTATCAGCTATATAATAAGAAAGGAATTTTAATTTTAGATGAAAATTATAAGCTAGGAAAAAGACAGGGAATTTCAAAATCATACTATGATTCTGGGAAATTATTTACGATATCTCAATATGACAAAGGAACTCCTACTGGTGAATGGTTTGAATACTATAAAAATGGGAAAATTCGTTTACATTCACTATTTAAAAATGGAAAACCCTATGGAACTTGGAAACATTATAATGAAAATGGCAAAATTGAAACAGAAGAATTTTATGATGAAAATGGTAGATTTATAGGTATTAGAGATTATAATATTCTTGGAAAACCTAAAAAAACAGTTAATTTTGAAGAAGTTTATAAAAATGCAAAACCGAAAGTATGGCATTAATATTATAAACATTTAAAAAATATTAGATTTTAATATGGAATAGAAAGACAGGTATATTAGTAGCTTTACTAAAATTTAGGAGGATTTTAAATGAAAAAATATATAATTTTATTTTTCTTATTATTTCTTAATTCAGTGTTTACTAGTTGTGAAAAAAGCCGGTACCATCAAAAAATCTTATGTTACAAGTATTAGTAGAAATATCAGGTGTTTTTATAGAAAGTCCATCTTATGGTTATAAAAAAGAAGAAAAAGAGATAAATGATTTAAGTTATTTAATTAATTTTCTAAATTTAATTAAGCATAAAAAATATAAAGAACTGGAGAAACCTCCTTCTTTTTATGCTGCTGATTATTATAATAAAGACCTTTCTATTTATGGATTTGAACAAGGTTATTATCCTAATTATTATCCTGTAAGGGGTAGCTCCGATTTTGGTGGCAATATTAGGTTACCCCAGAAAGCAAAGAATAAATACTTGAAGAGTAAGGATCAGAAAGTAGAAAAAAAAGCTTCAGGAAAGAAAAATACCTGGGCAAAACCGAAAGGTAGACCAAGAACACAAGAAAATGAGAGATAGTTAAATATTGAAAAGATATTTAGGCCTCGCGTCGGTTTTTTTGTCCTTTGGCACCAAATTTACAACTATCTCAATAAAATCAATGGCTACTCACTAGGGTAGCTTTTTTATTACTCTTAATTATCAATTAATGTTATAAAATATTTTTAAAATAAAGTTAGATTCTTTGAAAACATCTTGTTCTAATAGGGTGTAGTTCAAACAAACATATTGAAATTAATATTATAAAGTTATAAAAATAATTTTCGAACGTATTTTATAAACATATGTTTGCTATTTACTTAAAACGAACATCATTGTATAATATATTCAAGAATTTTAATTATTGGAGGAAGAAATGAAAGTCGGATATGTGAGAGTTTCCACTGTAGATCAAAATGAAGGTCGCCAATTGGTGAAGATGAAAGAGGTCAAAGTGGAAAAACTATATATTGAAAAAGTATCTGGTAAAGATATTGAGGGACGACCTGAACTTAAAAATATGCTAGAGTTTGTTAGAGAAGAAGATACTGTTTATGTCCATGACTTTTCTAGATTAGCTAGATCAACTAAAGATCTTTTGCATATAACAGATCTTTTAGCTAAAAAAAGAGTAAACTTAGTCTCCTTTAAAGAAAATATTGATACATCTACACCTACTGGAAAGCTAATGCTAACTATGATAGCTGCTATAAACGAATTTGAAAGAACTAATCTTTTAGAACGTCAAAAGGAAGGAATATTGATAGCAAAAGAATTAGGAAAGTACAAAGGGCGTAAACCTATCCCTTTTCCAGAAAATTGGGAGAATGTTTATCATAGTTGGAAAACTAGAGAGATTACAGGAACTAGAGCTATGGAAATGCTAAAACTTAAAAAAACAACATTTTATAAGTTACTTAAAGACTGGGAAGATATACAGAAAGGAAACTTAAATGAAATATAGAAATACAATTCTCTCTAAGAAGGAAAATGAAGAGAATATAAATTTTTTAGTTAACGAAAAAAATTTAAATACCCATTTTATCCTTTCAAAAAGTGAAATTTTAAGAATAAAAAAATTGGAGAAACCTTCTCATCAACTAGGGTATGCCTTGCAACTTATGTATCTAAAGAATAAAAGTATAAACATAATTGACTATATTGAGGTAATCTGTATTTTTTTTGATTTTTCAACTGTTATATACAGCTATTTTTTTTACCAGTTACATGATATAATATTTCAAATGGGATTTTTCACAAATGCTATTTATGATACCCATTCAGAAAAATATTATTATTCTATAGGGAGAGTTTTACCAATGAATCAAAATCAAAAAGGACAAGAAGTAAAAAGACTAAAAGAAAAAGATTTAGAAAATATTAGAAAGTATCTGGGAGAGATTAATAAAATTAGTTTCCTTAATTTTATTAATATTGGGGTAAATGTAGGACTTAGAATTTCTGATCTAGCTCAACTAAGATTTGAAATGATTAATCCTAACTGGGAAGTTACTATAAAAGAAAAGAAAACTCAGAAGATTAGAACTATTGCTTTTAATAAGACTTGTCAAAAAGCTATTAAAGAATTAAAAGCTTATTATAAGTCTATAGGTTTTTCTACAAAAGAAGGTTATATATTTAAGAGCCTTTCACGTTACAATACCAAACATAAAATTGATAGTCCTATTAGTGTTAATGGAGTTAGCCAAGAATTTCATAAGCTACGTGATATGCTTAGTATTGAATATCCTATTGGATCACATTCTCTAAGAAAAACATGGGGATATCATGTATATAAAGGAACTTTAAATATTGCACTTCTAATGAAAGCTTTTAATCACTCTTCAGCAGAACAAACATTAAAGTATATTGGTATTGAAGAAGAAAATATCACTAAAATATATCCTCAATTTGAGATATAAATAATTAAGAGATAATTTCAAATGAATAATATTGTTGAAAAAATTATCTTAAAGAAAAGTATATAAAAAATGGTGAACCATGGATATTGAAAAAGCCAAAATGTGTAGAGAAAAACGAAGAATATTATGTTATTTTTCCTTTTTCAAAAGTTGGTTCTAAGGAAATTCCACTATATTTTCCATATGAGACATTTTTTTGCTTTATCAGTAATTATCATTCAATATGATATTATTGAATATAGCATTTGTGAACATTCATATAATAAAAATCCTGATTTATTTTGGCTTCAAAGCATAAAAGACCTTGAAAAAAATTACGAAATTTTCCTTACAATATGAGATATATCTATAAAAAAGATAATAAATTTTATTTAATAGGTCCGCTTGAAGGTAGTAACCATCTTTATAGAATAGAAGAAACTTTCATACAAATAATCACAAACCACCACTTCAAGTGGTGGTTTGCTCCACCCTATAAGGGTATGGTACTAGCTTAGGCTTAAGCCTTACTGAATGGTTTGCCAACCGCGTAATTCTTCATTCAGCTACTTAAGTAGCTGGTGTGCTTTAGTTTGTTTTTTCTCCGAAAGGATCTATATACTCTTTCAATGTCAATTGATCATTTGCTATATCTTCTTGCAACTGTTCTCTTATATATTTTGCGATCCTTTCTTTATTTCTTCCTACTGTATCAACATAATATCCTCTACACCAAAAATGTCTATTCCCATATTTATATTTTAAATTTGCATGTTTATCAAATATCATCAATGAACTTTTCCCTTTCAAATATCCCATAAAACTTGATATGCTTATTTTCGGAGGTATACTTACCAACATATGTATATGGTCTTTACAGGCATTAGCCTCTATTATTTCTACTCCTTTAAATTCGCAGAGTTTTCTTAATATCTGCCCTATATCTCCTTTGATTTTTCCATATATTACCTGCCTTCTATATTTTGGTGCGAATATGATATGATATTTACAATTCCATGTTATATGTGATAGACTATTATTGTCATACATTTTATGACCTCCTTTGATTAGTTAATCGGCCGGCAAACCTAATTAATTATATCAAAGGAGCTTTTATTTTCTAAGCATAGCCTTCCGGCTTTTTTGTACCACTCGCTTAGCAAGTGGTTTTTTTATACAATAAAAAAGTAGGAATATAATAAAATTCATTCCTACTTTTTATTTTTTTATTCATTATTTCTCCTTTAATTGAAATAGCTAAATAAATTCAGTTTCCTATAACATAATAAGTAAAATATAACCTCCTATTAAACTTGTTATAATAGGTAAAAAAATATGGTTTAGTATAAATTTTAACTTTTTCATTTTCTCACCTCCGTTCATATTTAGTTTTTCTATTTTCAATACCTTCTTTTTAAATTTTATTTAGGAAGAATCTCAGTATAAATATAAATTTTCATCTCACTTATATTATGTCTATTTTTATAGTCTATGAGCTAATTTTTTTTAAATTATATAATTAATTTTCTTCCTATACTTTATTATACTAAGATTCCTTAAATCTTTTATAAAATAATCTAAAATTTTTTCAATGCTGCTCTAAGTTCTTATTTTTCTTCTTTATTTCCTTACAGTTCTATCTCTCCCTCGCTGCCTTTCATCTTAGCAAATTTTTAATAAAGTAAAAATCAAGCAAAAAATAAAACTTTTACTTGGCCACTCTGTAGCTTATAAAATTTTTATTTTTTGTTCCTGCGGAAATTTTGACTTTATTTTTTCCAAATTTGCTTGTTGGATTTCAAGGCGACGGAGAAAACACATAGAACTATATGGAAATTGGCAAAAGAATAAAAAATTTTTACTTAGATTTATATAGCATTGAAAAAATTAAAAGATAAAAGATCTTTTTCAGGCTCAAAAAAAACATATAGTTTTAAAAAATAAAAAAATAAGGAGTGGTAAAAATGAAATGGTACAGAACAAAAGAAGCTGATAGTCTGAAACATGATGTTATAGCTATTTTTATGAGAGAAAATTCTATCATAAAGAAGCTATATACACAGTTAAATATTTAGAAAATTACTACTATATAATTTTACACAATAAAGAAGAAAATATTGATAATATTCTTCCTGAAAATGAATATAAAGAAATAGCTCCATCTTCCTTAATACAACAAGAATACAATTATCGTAAACTACAAGGTCAGATTATCATTCAAGAGCTAGGAAACTGTTCTCAAATTTCTGATAAATTTCATTCAGATATTGATAGAGTAGAAATTTTAGGAGGATTTGCTCAAAGAGGTGGAATTAAATTTTACTCAATAAAAAAAGATAGATATATAAAAATTTTACTTAATGGAAAAAGTTTAGACAAAGACTTGTATGATATTAAATATTTTAAAAATAATAAAGTTAATATTGAATTTAATAATGTTTCTTTAAACCAACTACCAAATATTTTATATAGATAAAAAATAAGAGAGTAATACTAAAAGTATTACTCTCACAAAATAAATTATTGGAGGTAAAATATATGAGAATTGAAAAAATAATGTTAGTAAGTGAAGAGTTAAGAAAAATTTCTAAAGATTTTATTAATGGTTACAAAGGAATTAATATTGAACTTAATTCTAAAGAAATAAATGGAGTTTTTACAGATTTATATATAAATGATGAAGTAAATAAAGAACTTTTAAAAAAATATCCTGATATTTATTTTTATTCTTTATATCAATATGACATACCAGAAGAAACATATCTTTCCAAAAGTAAAAGAGGATCAAATTATTTTGGTACTGTAATTATTGATACAGATTTAGATTTTCAAGAATATGAAAAATTGAAAGATTATGGATTGTTTGAAGATTTAGAAGAAATGCTTTAAATAATAAAAGAGAGGTAACCTTTTTAAGATTACCTCCTTTTTTAATTTGCTTCCATAATTCTTTCTATTTTCAATAAAAGTTTTGTTACTTCTTGTTTTTTACTTTCTTCTAATTTTTCAAATTTTTCTTGAAAACTTAGCATTATATTAAAGTCAAATTCCTCTATCTCATTTTCTGTTTTTTCTGTTATTTGTTTTGATGGACTTAAAAGATTTTTTACCTCTTCTAAAGTAATTGTCTTATTTTCTTCAATATCTATTAGTAACTCTGGTACTTTATAAAGCTTTTCACAATCTTTCAAAGATAATAAAGCTATAATTTGTTTTGTTCTATCTGATTTGGCATTTTCCCATAATTCATATTTTTTTCTATGTTGTAATGCAGAATCTTTTTTAAATCCATTTATTTCTAAAAATCTTGTGTACAATCCATCTGGACTTCCTTTTTTTCCTAATTCTTTCGCTACTTCTGATAAAATTTTTCCAAAATATAAAGTTCCACTAGTTTTTAATTTTGTCATTTCAAAAGTTTTTGCTTCTAAAAAATTTATTATTTCATTATCAGTTGTTAGAGAACCAAAAATATTTTTATCAATTTTTAAAAGTTCTTTCATTTCTTGAACTTTGCATAAACTATTTTCTGCTGGTACTTCTTTTACTACCTCTTTTATTACTTCAACTTCTTTTATAATCTCTTTAATTTCTACATTATTATTATTTTTATTTTCTCTTTCTTTTAATAAATCTCCAAAATAATCTGTTGTTTGTTTTACTTTTTTTTCTTCTTTCATTATTATTTTGTCCTCCTTTAGAATAAACTAACTCGACTATGGTCGACTTAGTTTTACATTTCTTTTGCTATATCTATAAAAGAAATTTGAGCTTCTTTCAAATATTTACTTTTACTTTCAAATAATGTTTTCTTATTTTTTATCAACTGCTCTATTTGAGATAGCTCCTTTACTGGTTCTGGAAAAATTATATCTGTTTTACCTATTTTTTCTTTCAATTCATCTAAGAAATAATTCCTAGTTGATGTATTTCTATATTTATTTACAAGAATAGCATGTATTTTATCTACCCCTATTGATTGAACCATTCTTATAGCTCCTTTTATTGTCGCTTCATCTGCTGTTACTGGAATAATAACTTTGTCAGCACAGTTTACAGCGAAGTCATCTATATTTAAAACTGGTATTCCATCACCTATTATAATATCATAATTTTCTTTTAATTTTTCTATAAACATTGGAAATTTTTCTTTAAATTTTTGAAATTCATTTATTTCTTTTCTAGTTTTAAAATTAAAAATATCACTTTCTAAAGGAATTACATCTAAATTTTCTCTAGCATTAATTATAAAATCCTCATAATTTCCTTCTTTTATTACCAAAGTTTTTAATCCTTTGGTTATACTTATATCTCCATCATCTTCTACTTTAATTATCTTCTTTCCTCTTTCAGCAACTTCTTCTAAAGAAAGCAAATTATATAAATGGTCGTTTTGGGTATCTGTAGAAAAAATTGCTACTCTGTATTTTTTTATTAATGCTAATAAATAAGCTAGGGTTACAGCTACTAAAGTTTTTCCACTTCCACCTTTTGCAACTTTTACTATATAGAATTTCCCCTTTTTCTTTTTATTGCTCTCTATGGTCATTTTTTCCCTCCTGATTTCTATATAATCTTCTTTTTTATCTATAATAACATTATTGTTTCCTTCTTTTTCTAATTCCCATTCCCTAACTATTGGTAGAGGAATACAGAACTTAAAATTATTTTTAGATTTTTCATAACTTACCCTAGTTATCCTTTTAGATTTATCATTTACTTTTTTTAATTGAATTACTTTCTCTTCATAGAGTATTTCAACATTTCTATTCTCTTCATTTAAACCTAAAACTTCTAAATATTCTTTTATTAAATTTATTCTAGCAAATGACAATCTTTTATCTTTTTTATAGCTTAAATTAACTTTTACTTTCTTTTCAATTTCCATTATTGCTCTCCTTTAATCATAAAACAACTAAGTCGACCATAGTCGAGTTAGTTGTTTACCATGATAAAGAGAATTAATTCTCATGTAATAGTAATTCTAATTCTGAATATTTCATTTTAGTTACTTTTTCATAGCTTACAATCTCTTTTTCATGTGAATTTACTTTTTTGATTATTTCCATTATAAAATTGTTTAGTTCTGATAGTTTCATTATATCACTCTCCATTAAATTATGTAACTAAGTCGACCATAGTCGAGTTAGTTTTTTACTATTGAAATATTAGATAAAGAATGATATAATCATGTAAAGCATATGATATTTTATATCATTTAAGAAGCTATTTTGTTACCAGCAAAATAGCTTTTTTCTTTATCTAAAATTATTATACATTATTTTTTTTGTTTTGTCTACCCGAAAAATGATTTTTTTCATTTTTCATAACTAACTCGACTATGGTCGACTTAGTTTATTATATATAAATTGAACTTTTTTACTAAAATATAGTTATTCTTCTTTCCTTTTATAAAATATTACTATTTTTTTATTTGACTTTCTTCTTATTTTCACCTTATAATTCTTATGTAAGCAAATTTTAATTACATTACAACAGGAGGTCATAATGACTAAAAAAGAATTTATTGATTTATACTTTGCAAAAGGAGAATTTGAAACTAAAGCAGACGCTGAAAGAAAAGCTGCTGCCTTTTTAAATGTTATTGAAGAAGGATTACTAAAAGGAGAAGAAATTACTTTTCTTGGATTTGGAAAATTTGAAGTTGTAGAAAGAGCTGCTAGAACTTGTAGAAATCCTCAAACTGGAAAAGAAATGAAAGTAGAAGCTAAAAAAGCAGTTAAATTTAAAGCTGGTAAAGCTCTTTCAGAAAAAATTAAATAATTTTAAAAATACTAAAGGAGTTTTGATATGGAAAATATGGATATAAACAATTATAAAGTGAAAGAAAATGAAAAAGTTTTAAGAATAAAAGATTGGTTAAAAATACACATAATAATGATAATTCCTATTGTAAATATAGTAATGTGGATTATATGGTTAGTTTCTGATAAAACAAACAAAAACTTAAAAAATTTTTTAATAGCTTATCTCGTAATCTTTGCTATATTGCTTGTAATTTATTTAATTTTCGTTTTTGGAGTACTCGGATTTGCCTATTTCAATCATTATTAAAAATTTGAAAGTAATATAAAAGGGAAAACCTAATATTGTAGTTTTCCCTTTTTATTTATTTTACTTTTGTTTTTCTCTTTCTTCATTCCATTTTTTCCATGCCAGGAACTCTTCATATTCTTTTTGAAGTTCTTCTGGCGATGGTTTATAAGATCTATCATCTGCTAATATTTCAATAACATCTTCTCTTTCATATCCTGCACTTATCCCATCTATTATATCTTCTTCTGTTATAGAATTTTCTTTTATTAACTTTTTTAGCTTTTCTGATAATTCAATTTTTTCAACAATCTCATAATTCATTGTAAAAGCTTTCTTAGTGAAAGGATTATCAGATAATTTATTTTTTTTAAGATAGTGTTTGTAGGCTTTTTTCAGTTCACTTTCTAATACTTTTATTTTTTGTACTGTAGGTACTTTTTCTTTTGAATCTGGTTTGATTTTTTCCTGATCCGTTTCTTTTTCCTTCTCAACTACAATTTTTTTAGTTTTCTTTCCTGCTGCTGTTTCTATTGCTTTTATAAGATAATTTAAAGACTTTATATCTTTCTGTATATCCTTATAACAAGCATTTAAACCTTTTATAAGTGTATTTTCTTCAAATCTATTAAGAAGTTTCTCTATATTTTCATCTGTAAAAAGATTTGTTATGAATCTATTCTTTTTAGCTTTTTCTATTGCCTTATTCAATTTTTCAGATATTTTAATTTCTTCTTGAGTTTCTTCAATATCTATATTTTCTTTTTTAAAATTCCAAGTAAACTTCAATTCTGTTACTTTTCTTCCTGTTTTAATTTTTTCAAGTTTTAATTTAGGAAAATATCGTGGTAACTCTGCCATAATTGGTTTTAAAACTTTTAAATCTATTATTGACATTCTATATTTTTCTGGTATTGCAAGTAAATGCCTAAATTCTTCTATTTCAAATTTACGTTCTTTTTTACTTTCCCATTGCTTTAATAACTTAAACATATTCTTAGAATATATGCTTTTTAAACTTACAAATTCAATTAAATCAAATTTTGTAAAATTACCAATTAAATTATTTAAAACATATTCAAAATCTTCACTTGATTTTATCAGTATGATTTTCTCTTCCTTTTTGATAACATATCTATTAAATAAAACAAATCTTCTTATTTCTTTATCATCTTCATATTTTAAATTAAGTTCTAACATTTTTTTATAGACTTTATCTAAATCAGAATAAAGCCTTTCTACACTTCTATTAGTATATTGTGAAACTTGGCGAAGTTCAGCAAAAGAAAATATAACTTCATTTGTTCCTTTTTCTTTCATCTTTTGACATATTGAAAAAAATAAGTCTAATTCTTTTTCCTTAAACCCTGCAAAACTAACTTTATTCATATCATTATGATACTTAATTATCTCTCCCATAAATTCCCCCATATAATCAACTAAATTATTGTTACAAAAAGTAGCCTTATTGATTTAAAATTTTAGTAAAAATCAAGCATTTACAGATTAAGATTACTTTTTCAATTTAGGTAGCCTTATTATTTTTAAATACTTACTCAAAAATAATTTTAACACATAATAGGCTACTTGTCAATAATAAGTAGCCTATTTATTTTAGAAAATATTATTTTTGTTACAATAGGGAGCCTCTATGTTACAAGAAGTAGCCCTTTTTGTTACACCAGGTAGCCTTATCTGTTACAGGAAGTAGCCCTTTTTGTTACACCAGGTAGCCTTATCTGTTACAGGAAGTAGTCTATAATCCCTTTCAAAGTCTTATATAATAAGGAGTTTCAGCCACCTAAATCTTTAAAGATTATTTAAAGATTATTTAAAGATATCTTAAAGATTCTTCTTAAAGGGAAGAAATTTTATCTTTTATTTAAAAAAAGGCTGATAATTTCAGCCTTTCATATTGCTAATAAAAATTCAATTATCTTTTCTTATCTTACTGCTACAACCTCACCTGTAGGAGTATATTCTACTTTTATAAACTTAGTTTCTCCTCCTTTTGTCATTTCAATAGGCATAGTTACAAGTTCAGAAATAAATAATGTAACACAATCAAGTAAAACATAAACAGCAGCTCTTCCAGCACTAGGCTCTTTTCCAACAACATAATGATACGTTGAAAGTAGATTTCCATTTGACAATTTTTCAGTACTAACAGGTTTTAAAGGTTGAGATTCAACTATTGATTTGCTTTGACCTCTAGTTATGACAGAAAAATCAGGATCTTTTTGCCCTCCTAAAGCCATCATAGCCGAACAGCCTTGCATTAGTAATGATAATCCTAAAACAGATAATAAAATCATTTTTTTCATAAATTTTCCTCCAAGCTTATCTATAATTAATTTAGTATAATAAGCTTATATTAACATAACTAAAATTATTTTTCAATTAATATAAAATTTATTTGACATAATAAAGTCATATGGTAACACAAATATACCTCCATTTGAATCTATATCTATTGTTTTTCCTATATCCAATCCTGTTTTATAATATATATACCAGATAAACTGAGAACAATAAAAACCACTTTCATTTCTTTTATTTATAAAAACCTTATATTTTTTATCATAAGAAATATATTCTTGCAAATTCTTCAATAATTTTTTTTCAAATAGTTCATCTTTGTCATTGAATTTTAGAATAATAAATCTTCTTTCTTTTTCAAGCCAAAGATTTATATCCATAACAGATATTCCAGCTCCTAATTTAGGATAATCAACAATAAGTCTTTCAGTCATCATAATTCCAGCATGACCAAATATTCCTAATAAATTATATTCTTTTTCTTTTATAATTATATCTCCAGGACTTAAATTTAGAAAAATTTCAGGTTCTTTTATTTCTTTCCAAGCTTTTGTAGGAATATTAGAACAACCAATGTTTAAAAACACTAAAAAGATAAATAAAAAAAATTTCATTTATTTTTGATATGACAAAAATTAAATAATATTTTTATCATACTTCCTCCTTCTTTGGATTATAGTTTACTGAAAATTAAATTATATCATATTAAAAGTTATCCTAAAATCTTGTTTTAGAATAGCACAGTCAATTTAATTTTCTTTTTTTAAAAATCGTAGTAATTTAGAACATTAATTTTTCAAAGTATTTATTATATAAATATCTTGTAAAATTGATTTTAAAAGCTTTTTTTCTTTTCTTTGATAAAATCTCCGAGAACACATTTGAAATAGGTTAAAATTAAAATTACAAAGCCACAGGCATATTTAATATATCTTTTGACAGTGAGTTTCTAGCAACTTTTTTAATTTTCTCTTGTTATTTGCGTATATTTTTCTATTAACATATCCTTAAACTCATATTTATTTATATATTTAACTCCGTTTTTTTCCAAAAATTGTATCATTAAAAATTTATTTTTTTTAAATTTATGCATTCTCTCTTTGAAAAACCTTGATTTTATTGAGATAATTCAATATTTGGGGAGAAAAGCCATTAAATCAAAAGGAACGTCGGTTTTTTTGCCTTTTAGCACCAATCAATAATAAAAAAAAGTATTTAAGAACTTTATAAGCTTAAACAATCTTTCATCTTTAATAAATATTTTTCTATTAAAATACTGTTATATTCTTTCTTTTTTGTAAAATTAACCATATCTTGATATGCTTCTATAGGTGTTTTAAAATTATTTTTTACATATCCCAGTAAATAATTTAACTCTGTTTTTAAAACTTTTTCTTGTTTTATAAGAATTTCTTCATTTTCTGTTTCCTGATCTGAATTACTATGCATTATTTTTTTCATAGCAGCTTTAGGTATTACTTGTCTTTCTCCTTTTGCAATTTTAGCTGAAAATAATCTTGCTGGGTCTTTTACCCCTGGTGTTGCCTGTATATTATTATATGTTTCTCTTAAATATTCTTCGACTTTCTTTTGTGATGAAAGAGATACCAATAATTTTTTTACTGCTTCCTGGTTAGTCTTTGTAAAATTAATTTTAAATTTTTTAAATAGATTTTCAAAAAAATCAAGGTCAACTTTTTTTTCTTCTTGATCATGATTCTTTATATTTGTTTTATGTTTATATGATTTAAGTTTGTGGCGGAAATTCCACACACTTGTGTGTGGTAGATTCACACACTGGGAACTTTTATGTTTTATTGAGCTTTTGTTCAGTGTGCGATTTTTCTGTACACTGGAAAAAGTTTCTTTTTTAGGTTCTATTAGTTCTTGATTTTTTAATATTTCATCTATCAAATCTTGTTTTTTACTTTTACCACTATACTTTATTTTTAAGATTTTACATAACATTCTTAGTTCTGCATAAGAAAGCTTTAATATAGAACTTTCCGTTAATTCAAATGGAGTTTCTAAATTTTCATGGGTAAAAAGTCTATTAAATGATATTTCAATGAATGTTTTATCAGTTGAAAATAGCTTTATAAGCTGTTCATAATTTATCTTGTAATAGGTTTTTTGTGGCATACCTCTTTTTTCTATAGTAAATAAATTATATTCAAGTCCTTCTCGTTTTATCTCTGTTATTCTTGTATTCTTTATTCCAACATAAAGAATTATATCTAAATCTGTAGCATAAAAAAATCCATCTTCAGTCATTGAATAATTTTCTTTGTGATATTTAGCCTGGCTTATTAAATATGATGTTATGGCTGCCAATTCTAAGCCAAAAAATCCTATTAATTTTTTATTAAGATATAATCCTGATTCCCAACTAAGCATATCAAATAATATATTTTCAAAATTTATATTTAAGTTATTTATATTCATTATAAAATCCTCCCTCAAAATATTTGATAATGTCCGATAAAACTGTTAGATATGAAATAGCTATTGATTATAATGTAAAAGTTATTTTTTATCTATTGAATTATCGGACTTTAGACACGAGCTAAAAACATTTTGTTTAGGATTGTCTTTTTTCTTTTTTTATGCTAAAATTAATTACCATAATAAAATATGTATAACTTAAATCGTTATACAACAATCCTAAATAGTTTAAATTAAGAAAGTTCCTGAAAGTTGACCAGACATCACAGGAGCTTTTTTATTTACTTTTATACTACCAGCTTCTTTCTGGTTCTTCTTCTCCATATTCCCACTTTACAGGGTCCCATGTTCTTTTTAATTTTGGATTATAAAAAGGTCTACTCATCATTATAGATTCCTTCCAGTCTTGAAGTTCTGCCTCTGCTTTTTTATCTCCTTTGGTAGCTTTTATTTCTAAATCTTCCATTATCTTTTCTAACTTTGCTTTTGCTTTTTCATCTTTAGTCTCATAACTTGTCATTACATAAGCCTCTCTTATAAGTTTCATTTTTTGCTCATAACTATATTCAGTTCCTCCACACCCTACTAATAAACTTAATAGCATTAATCCTATTAATACTTTTTTCATTTGAATACCTCCCATATTTTAATATATTCAAATTTATTATACCTGTTTTCACTCCATTTTTAAAGGCGTTTTAATTAAAATACGGTCTATATTTTTATTAATTACCTTTAATATTTAAATTTGTTACAAGTATTTTTTGAATCTTTTGACTTTTTGTAAATTTATGTTATAATTAGATTAGAAACCCTTAGGGGCTCTTTGAGTGATATTAAAGTTCTGAATGAGGTAAGCTCTCACTAGGTGGGAGCTTTTCTCATGTATAGCAAGACCTCAGAACTCTTGGTATACAGTAGAATATCACTCAAAGGAGGTACTATTATGTACATCTATATTCATTCACTTTCAATTCATGGAGGAATAGCTATAGCTTTCTTCATCATTGCTTGGTGGTGGTATAAAAACAAATAGTTACCTCGCCCTTTAAGGGCTTTTTTTATTTTTCTGAAAGTATAAATACTGGCTTTGCTTTATGTTTTATACTTTTTATTTCTATTGGTCCAAAATATCTCCCATCAAAACTTTTATCCACCTCTGATAATGCTAATACTTCATTTTCTGATGGTCTTATTTGCTCTTTTTCTAGCTTTGGCAACTGTCTGTTAAGATTATCCCTATCATATATCTTCCCCCAGTTTTTAGTGTCAATTATAAGCTCATGATTTTCTATTTTTATTTCCTCTCCTGGAAGTGCTGCCAATTTTTTCATAAGAGAATCTATATTACTAACATACCCTCTTTTAAACATGAGTTCAGCACTTTTAGGGATTTCAAATACTATTATATCTCCCTTATGTAAATCTACAGGGGGATATAGCTTGTATATCCCTCTTGGTAGACTTCTAGTTTTATTGATTGTATAATTTTTACCTTCTTTTTTTAGTATTCCCATAAATATTAAAAATATTATTAAAATAAAAATTCCTTTGTAATCTCTATTTTTTCTTTTTCTCATTTATCTCTACCCCATTTATTTTAGTTGTTCCTCTTGTGTCATAAAAATTATATTTTGGTTCTTTAATTTCCCCTATATCTTGCTTCTTTTCTGTTATGTCTGGTCTTACTTCTCCTGTAGTTGTTTTTGCTTCTACACTTGTATTAGAGCTTGATGTCACATTTTGACTTTCTGATGATTTTTTCCCATCATTTGAAGCACTTGAAACACTATTTCTTGTTTCCCCTGTAGATATTGTGTCACTGCTTTTACTTGTTTCTGTTCCTTGATCACTTTTTGAAATATTTGGTGTTTCTGCTCTTCCTGCTCCTGTATCTACAGATGAAACAGTAGAAGTATCTCCTTGTTCTGCTTCTTTTGCACTAGAACCACTGTTTCTTGCTTCTCCTGTAGTTGCTGTCACTCCACTATTACTTTCTGTTGGTGTTTCTTTCGCTGGACTTTTAGCAGCAGCTATATTATTTTTAACTGCTTCTTGTTTTCCTGATCCACTGTTATTACTTTTTCCTGTAAAAGCTGTTTTTACCGCTCCTGCTGTCTTTTTAGTTGCAAATTTAGCTCCACTGTAAGCACCTCCTACCGTTGCCCCTGCTGCTGTTCCTATTGCTCCACCAAGAGCTGTACCTACTGGACCAAGCACACTTCCTAGCTTAGCTCCCATCTCTCCACCCCTTTGAGCTCCTTTCATAGTTCCTAATGCTGTTTCTTTTGCTCCTTCGCCACCTAATTGAGCTGTTTTCCCTGCCCCCGCCATTCCAGCTACCAACATTCCTGTAGCGGTTCTAAGTCCTGATACTGCACTACTCATTGCTTGTCCTGCTCCCATTGCTGGACTTCCTGTTAGAATGGAAGAAGCTAATCTAGGTAATGAAAGTAAGATCAGTCCTAAAACTAATAAGGTTATTGAAACAGGTACTATATTGTAAAAGTCTATCATTTTATTTGATACTTGTAAGTTCTTTATAATTGGTTCACAAAGTAACAGCCAAAACTCTAAAACAAATAACTTTATGTTACATCCAATTATTGTTTTAAATATATTTTTATAATATCCCTCTGTGGTATCTAAAATACCAAATGGAACAAATATTATAGATATCCCAATTAAAAAATAGTATTCTATCCAAGTCATAACCAAACCAAATCCTATCATACAAAAAGCTATTAAAATGAGTAAAGCTATTAGTAGATAAGACCAAGATATAGGATTAAGTCCTACTCCTTTTTCTACAACTCCCCATGCAAATTCTGTTCCTAAATCTATTATTCCACTAGGGTCATTTATATACGCTGAATTAATTGTTATTCCTGTAGCTAATGAAGCTAACTTTTTAAACCCTTCTCTTAAGCTTCCTATTAACCAAGAATAATTTAAAACAACAAATATTAAATATGAAAACTGCCATGTCTTATTAATCAAGTATTTTATTGGATTGAAGTTTTCATCCAATACCAACTTTTTCCCCATTAACATTAAATCTAATGTTAAAAGTAAGGTTAACATTGCTACAGAACTCATTTTTAAATTTTCAGGAATAACTATTAAATATTTTATGAAATTTTTAGTTATATCTGTTAAAATAAAGCTATTTATTGGGTTCATTTATTACCACGTTCCTATTTCATGACCTATTGTTTTATTAAACTGTTTTATTTTATTATTTGGATTTGCTAAGGCTTTTACTCTTTCTGTTTCCAGTGCTTCTTTTTGTACTTCTTCCATTATTGCTGCACTTTGTACTTTCAATGAATGAGCCATTAAAACCTTTAGTTCTGATAATACCTCTATTTGATGTCCTGCCATTGCTGCTGTAGCTTGTAGGACTTGTTGTTGTCCTTCTGCACTATTTGCAGCAGTCATGATCTGTCTTACTCTTTGTGCATCATTTCCTATCTTTTCAGGATTTGCAAGTCCTACCATTCTCATTCCATCTTCCATTATTCCCTTAGTGTTATTTAATAATCTATTAGCATGAGATATATAATCTTCTGGAGATAGATTTTTAAAGTCCACAAAGTCGTTATAGACATTCTTGAATTGGTTCTGAAAGTTCTTATAATCATTTATCTGGCTTTGAATTGCATATTGAGTATCCATAACAAATTTTAAACCATTTTGAAGCTGTTGAAGTTGCCCTGTCGTTAATTCAGTTCCTAGGTTAGCCATGTTTCTTAAATCAGCTTCCAGTTGTTTTAGCTGGTCTAGTTTCATGGCTATTTGATTTGTTTCCATTCTTTCTATTATTGCTAATATCTTACCCATTGGTCCTTTACTTCCCCCACCAAACAATGCAAATGAACTAATAGATAGAACTATAAATAATCCAATTAAACAAATTTTTCTTTTCATATTTCTTTCCTCCTTAAACTTTTTAAAAAATTGACTTTTTGAAGATTTATGATATAATTAAGTTACAAGACCCTTAGGGGCACTGATAATTGTGATTAATTAAGCTTAGAATATCAGCCCTCAATATCTGGGGGCTTTTATTCTGCCCTTAAGCAAGGTAGAAATCACAATTATCAGGAGGTACTATTATGTACATTTATGTCAACACACTTTCAATTCATGGAGGAATTGCAATTGCTTTCTTCATTATTGGTTGGTGGTGGTATAAGAACAAATAGTAACCTCAGCCCCTTTGGGGCTTTTTTTATTTATTTTTTCTTTCTCCCCCTCTTTATTTGTGCTATCTTTATTCTTCTTACTGTATCTATTACTGCTAAAACTACTATAAATATGAAAAACATTGTAATAAAACGCATAATTAGACCTCCTTTACATTTAATTCTCTTAATGAATCTATCTTTCTATTCCTTGTGATTTTTCTTGTGTTGGCTGTGCTGCTCTTAATGTTTCCATTAGTTTTTCCTCTGCACCACCTTTAAATACCTTTTCTGATATTAACTCTCCTGTTCCCTTGTCATATTCTCTCATTGGTCCATTTAGTATTCCATTTTTATAATTTACCTCTTTTATCAGAATATCTTCATCATAGGTTTTTATATTTGTTGGAGTATTAGTTTTATCTAATGTTACCCAGTCCCCTACTTTTCTCATTTCCTCATCAAATGTCCCTTTTGCCACTATTTCATCATTTTCATTTCGTCTTGTATAGAAAGTCATTCCATCTCTTTCATGATATATGTCTTTTGCTCCTCCATCTTCATAATAAATCTTTATATATTCATCTTCATTAGGAGCGTATTCCTTTCTTTGTACCTCATTATATCCATTATAGACATAATGCACATACCCTATTTCTGTTGTCCCATATTCTTTTTGACTTATTTCTAATAATTCGCCTCCTGCATATACCTCCATTCTATTTACAGACCCATCTTTTTCATAAAACTTCCAAGTTCCATCTGCTTCTAAATTTTCATCATATTCCTTGCTACTTTTAAGTTTTCCATCTTGATAGTATTCTTTAGATATTCTATTTTCATATTCTAGTTTTAAACTTCCATTGTCATAATATTCTTTATAAACGTTGTCTAGTTCCTTATTTTCTTTGTTTTTTTCATGTGATATTACTTTGTCATTTTCTAATCCAGCTTCTTCTTTTTCCAAGCCTTTATAAATAATTTCATTCTTTCTATCTTCTATTTCCTTGTAAACTAAGTCCTGTGGACTTGCTCCATCTGTATAAGAACGCCAAATATAAGTCTCTTTTTCTTCCAAATTTTCTTTTTCTTTATTTCTTTTAAAAATAAAGGAATGTAGTTTATTAATAAAGCTATTTTCAGATTTTTCATGGTCATATTCTAGTTTTCCATTTTCTTTATAGAATTTAAAATTATTTAATCCCTTTCCATTTTCATAAGTTCTTTCATGTTCTAAAACACCACTTGGGTGATATTTTTTATATTCTCCATGATAAAGGGAATCTACAGTTGTTATCTCACTTTCTAAATTTCCATTACTATAATAATCTTTTATATTTCCATATACATGATGTTCTCCATTTTCTTCCACTCGAGAGTAGCTTTCCTCACTCTTTAATATTCCTGATCTGTAATATTCTTTATTTATGATACTGTTTTCTTTTTCTTCTCTCGTTGATATAAGTTTTCCACGTTCTGAATACTCCCTTGTAATAAGTCCTCCATCTTCTAATCTTTCTATAGTTCTTTCAACTTTTCCATTTTTATGGTAGTCATAATAAATATTTTTTTCAGTTTCTTTTTCCATATTTCCCCCTTAAATTAATAAATAATGCTCATAATACTTCTCATTTATTTCTAGTTTTCTAATAAAAGAAGATATACTTATAGGAATATCTCCTTTATTTTTTCTTTTTATTAACAAATCCATCATCTTTGAAATTTACAAATTTTCCATCTACTTGTAATTTCAAATACATCTCATATTCTTTACCTGCTTTACTTATAAGTTTAAAAGCTACTTTTTTACCAGCTAACAATGATTTTAGCTTTGCTTTAGTTACTTTTATAGGACTTTGATAATATTTTGTGTCTTCCCACATAAAAAACTTGCAGTCTTTATTTGAGCAACTGTAGAATGTTTTATTTCCCTCTTTTGTCTTATTTTCATAAATTTTCCCTGTTTTACACATAGGGCATTCTCCTAAGTCCTCTTTTAAATCTTCTCTATTTATCTTTTCTATCTCTATATCTGTTTTTATTATTTCTTCCAATTCTTTTTTGGTTATCTCTATTAATTCATCTATCCCTGTTTCCCCTCTGTAGACTTTCTTTAAAATCTTACTAAACTCTACAGTTTTGTCTTTGTAGAGGTTTATGTTCAACTTATCAAGTATTTCTATCAACTTTTCCCCTAATGGTTCTAAAGAGAAATTAGAGCCTTTTTGTGAGATATAGTTATTATGCTTTGCATTTTCTATTATTCCAGTTCTTGTGGCTTCTGTTCCTATCTCTACTCCTTCAAAAATTGCCTTATACTCTTCATCTTCTGTTGTTTTTTCTGTTCTAAATGGATTTTTTAGGTAGTTAGCTAGTTCCTCTTCTGTAACAGCTTTAGGAGGACTTGTTTTCTTCTTTATTGGTTTAAAATCTACCTTGTAGCTATCTCCTTCTTTAAACTTTGGTAGATTATTTTCTATCTTTTGTGGTTCATATTTTAGAAAACCTTCTTGTTTTACTGTTTCCCCTTTGAACTCAAATGTTTCATCTCCTACCTTGATTGTTGCAATAACTTGACTTATAATTGTTTCTTCTTTTAGAAAATTGCTCACAAATCTATTAAATACAGCTTTGTATACAATTTTTTCTTTTTCATCTGTTATATCCTCTTCTTTTGGTATTTTAGTAGTTATGGTAATTGCACTATGACTTTCTACCTTAGAACTATCAAATATTTTTTTAGTATCTTTAAAATCAAGGTCAAGTTCTTCAGGAAGCTTCCCAATTATTTCTTTTACCTTGTCTTTTTCGTTCTCTGCTAGGTATTCTGTATTAGTTCTTGGATATGTGATATATCCTTTCTGGTAAAGTTCCTGAATGATTTTCTCTGATGTAGAAAAACTCATTTTATTGTTTTTTGATAAAAAGCTCTGTAGCTTTGATAAAGAAAATAATTTACCTGGATATTTTTTTACTTCTTTATTTTCTACGCTTGTTACTATAGCTTTATTTTTATTCAGATTAGCAGCAAACTTTTTCGCTGCTTCCTCTTCATTTTCATTGAATTTTTTGTCTTTTATAGAAAGAATTAAGTCAATATCTTCTATCTTTAAAGGACTTTCTACCTGGTAGTAATTTTCTACCTTAAAATTCCTGATTGCCATATCCCTATCATATATAAACTTCACTACTGGTATTAAAACTCTCCCTGCTCTTAGAAGTGTTCCTGATTTTACAGTCATATATCTTGTTATATTTATTCCTAATAACCAGTCAAGATAGGTTCTGGCTATTCCTTCATCATATAAATTTTTATATTTGCTGTTATCTTCTAAGCTGTTCATCTGTTTCCTTATTGTTTCCTCTGTTTGTTCTGGTAACCATAATCTTTTTACAGGCTTATTAGTTCCTATATTTGCTATTATTAAATCAATTATTAGCTGACCTTCCCTGTCGGCGTCGCCACAGTTGACTATTTCCTTTATCTCTTCTTTTTCAACTAAATTTTTTAATATTCCAAACTGTTTTTTTACTCCATCATCATTTTTTAAATTAAACTTAAATTCTTCTGGTATAAATGGTAGTTTGGTATCTTTCCATGGTAATTTTTCTACTCCTAGATATTTTTCTACATCATACAGTTCAAATAGATGTCCGAAAGCAAAAGATACAATATATTTATCATTCTCATAATATCCATCTTGTCTGGTATATGCTTTTAAAGCTCCTGCTATTGTTTTTGCTAAACTTGGTTTTTCTGCTATAATTAAGATTTTTTCCATCTTTTCCCCCTTTATTGATATTTTTCAGCTATTTCTTTAACTTTTTCTTGTTCTTTTTTTAATTTTTCTTGCCTTGTTTTCTCCTTTAGTTCATAAACCATATCAATCAAAATCTTTTTTTCTTGTTTTGTTAATAAATTTTTCAAATCAGATTTAAACATCTTTAATTCTTCTTTATCCATACTTGAAGCTAATAAAGTAAATTTATGATCCAAAATTAAATATTTATCATTTTTTCTCTTAAACATTATTCCAAATATTACTAAAACACCAAAGATTAGATAAGCATTGTTTGATTTTATCCATTCTAATATTTGTTCCATAATTCCTCCTTATTCATTGACTTTTGATAAAATAAAGTTTTCTACCTCTAATACTTCTTTATCTTCATAAATAGTATTTTGAAATTCATCTATAACTCTTATCATAAAGCCAAACTCGTTAAATTCTTGCTTTAAAACAATTTTTTTATTTTCATCTAAAAATTTTATTTCTCTTGGAAAATTTTCTTTTTGAAGTTTATTAATATCTTTTATATTTTTCTCCATAGTTATCTCAATATATGAAACATCTTGAAGTTTTAGAAAACATTTCGTCATTTCCATAAAATTTGCTGTTCTATCTTCAAGAATATAAGTTGAACTCCAAGTATTAAATTGACTTGAACGTAATTCTTTTTCTTTTCCACCTGTTGAGTAATTTACTATATGTTGATAATGCCTGTTGTCAATGTGGATAATACAATCTTCATCTAAAACAATATTTTTTTCATATGTAAAATTTCTGTATTCTTCAAGGTTTAATAGAACTTTTTTTTCTTTAAAATTATTTTTTAACAAATAATTCATAAATTTAGGTACTTTCAATTTAACCTCCTATCTTTCATTAAATTTAAATTATCTTAGCTTTAAAAAGCTACTAAGCCTTATTAAGTTTATCTCTTACCTTTTCTTTGTATAACTTTAGAATTAGAACTAACTCATCTATATTCTCTTCATCATAGTTAAATGATTTTATTTCTTTTTTAACTTCTTGAATTTCATTATTTGTTAAATTTTCAACATATATATTTATTTGAGTTTTAATTTCAGACTTCAAAACCTCATTTAAAAAATTGTCTATATTTTCTTTTTCAAAATTTAAACTTTCTAATTCTTTTAATAATCTTTTAATTTCTTCCTCACTTAGTTTAGAGTTGTTATCAATCCGATATTTTTTAATATCTTCTTTATTTTTGAAAATTTGTTGTTCATTTTCTAAGCTATAGTAAATATCTCTTTCCCCTGCTATTCTAAATACAGGTGATGGATATTCAATTTTAAGAACTTTATAAGTATATCCATCTTCAAAATTTGAAACTGGTTTTATTCCAAAAGACCCTATGGCTAAAACAATTAAAATTATCAATGGAAACCAAGAAATACTTTTTTTAGTATCTCCACCTATATAAGCTTTAAACAATATTACAATCCCATATATAAGTATGAAAAAAAACAATGCTTTTGTAAAAAATTCCCTTGTAAAAAAATAAAAATTTAAAATATCAGTAATCATATAAAAATCTCCTTTTAATTTTTTATATAAAAGACTCTTGATCTTAACTAAAAATTTCATCTAAGCCCCTACAGCTTCATGTTTTAAATTACTCCTTTTAACTATTCTTTGGTCTTTTATACAATTCTTTATATATTCAATAAGCTCTTTTGGTGCTGATGAATTAGAATACCCCCTTATTTGTTCAAGAGTAAATTTAGTTTTTTTCTTTCCAAATTCTATTGTATATTTCTTACCTTTATATAAAGTTGTGTATATAATGCACCTTTCTTTATTTACAGCTGGAATATATGAAAATACACAGTTGTTATTTTCTTTCCCTTCATTTAAAAATTCTTCTTTTGTTTCTAACATCTTAAATTCTGGCGGTAACTCTAATTGTAAAAATGGATTGCTTGGTTTTATTTTCAACTCCATTTTCTTATATTCTTTCACTCTTTGGATTTCTGCTACCCTGTCATGCTCTTTATATAACTTTTTCATAGTTGTTATATCTAAATTAAATTTTCTTTTCAACTGCCGTGTTATATCAATATAATCATATACAATTTGAGTTTCATAACTATAATCATCAAGGTTAAAATCTGTTATGTGTTCTTTATAATACTTTAAAAAGAATTGCTTGATTTTTTCTCTTTCTGAACCATTTATTAAGATTTCTTTTAAAATAACTTTGTTTAGCTCTCTTTCATTAATATGTTTTAAAATTTTCAAAATAGTATATGAAAAATTTAATGATATTTTATTGAACCTATTAAATAACCCTTGTTTTTTTGTTTTTAACTCTAATAAGTGTTTTTTATTCTTCGCATTTTCTAAAAGCTTAAAGTCTATAGGAACTGAAATTTTTATTGGATCTGAAATATAATCTTCTAAAATATCTTTTATAAAATAATTTGTTTCCCCAAGATATTCTAAATAATTTTTTATTACTATTTTTCTAATTCCATCTTTAAACTTAGTTAAATCTTTTAATTGTAATTTTTTAGATACAGCAGTTGTGCCACTTGATCCTTTTTTACGTATTAAATGACCTAAATTTAAATCGTAATCACTATCAAAGAAGATTTTATTATACATTTTAGTAATAAATTGTTCTCCTTTTTCTTTAAATAGCTCAAATCCATCAAATGCTCCAATATCTATATAAAAACCAGTAGTTTTTCTAGTAATATAATTATAAAATTCAGAAAAAGAAACTACAAAACTATCTTTAATTTTTAAAATTAAATCAAATTTTTTTAAGTTTTCTATATTATTTTTTAAAAAGCCTTTTTCTTCTTCAGTAAGATTTAAAAAATATAAAGTGCTTCTAATTGACACAACACAACAACTTTTCTTTAAAGCATAAAATACCTTTTTTAGTCTTGGAGAATGTTGTTCAAGGTCAATTTCAAGTGTTTTAAGTTTATCTAATAGTAAATTCTCTCCACTTTTTATTGGCATTATTTCAATAACTTCTCCATCTATTAATATTTCCATTTTCTACACCTCTTTTATCTTGGGAGTACCCAAACCCCCTTTGAGTTTAGAATAAATTATCAGTAAATTAAACTGAAAATTTCATCTAAACTCTTATTTATTTTTCTATTATTTTTGTATATTAGGAATTAGAAAAAGGATTATAAAGATCATTACTATGGGTATCGCAGCATATTTATTGCTAATTTTTTCATTTACAATTAAATAACAGATAATAACAGTAATAATATTTGTAATATAATTAAATATTTTAATCACTTTTCCCTCCTTAATGACTTTCTAATTTGTGTAATTTTAATTTATTTTCAATGTCTATAACTCTTTTTTCTAGTAGTGCTATTTTATATGTACAACGCCTTAATAAATGGCTTAAAATTATTCCTCCAAAAATAATTAATAAAAAAATTATTTTATTAAATATCATAATCCCTCCTTAAAAACTATATCTAATCCCTATTCCTCCATATACTCTATGATTATCTTTTACTATAGGAGAATCAGATATTTTATCTCCAAAATACTCTACCCCCACAAAAGTATTAGCTGATAACTGCTCTGTTACTGCATATTCCACAGTTAGTGAAGCACTAGCACTGAAAGAATCTTTTCCTTTGTATGTTTTATCTATCTTTGTATTCTTGCTTACTTCTTCTGATGAAACACCAGTATAATAATCTACCCATTTTGATTGATAGTATTTAACCCCTGCTGATGGAAGTATAACCAATCTTTCACTAACTGGTATGATATATGTTAAAGAAAGTTCTCCTTTACTTCCTTTTGAACCAAACAAGTAGTTAATATTCCCTATAACTTCTTCTGAAAATTCAAAATCTATATCTAGTCCATACATAAATTGTGTTTTTCTTGTATCTATTTCATCATAACCATTATCCATATTAGACCCTTTAACAGTCCAACCATCAAAATATCCTCCCAGGGGGTCAATAATGGCATTTACCTTAAATTGTGGTTCTTCATAAAGAGTAAATCCTGGCTTTAGTCCTTTTATAAAAAATCTGTTATAGTTTAAATTTACAAGTGGTAAGGGTCTTATTTGGTTTTTACCTTTATAAATGGAAGTGCTGTAATTCCCAGCCACTCCCACTGTTTGTATTCCTTCTGCTGCTGCTATTGCTGATAATGTTAAAAACATTAATAATATTCTATTTTTCATATTTATTCCTCCCCTTTCATCATCTGAATTGCTCCATCTACAAACATCTTTCCATCAAGTCCTTTGTAATTTAGCCATTCAATATTAAATTCTTTTGTATCTAAATATTCTAATTCTTTGTATTTCTTCTGGTCGTCCTCTCCTGCTGTAGCCGTGTAAGCCAGTTCTAATGGACTTAAAGCTAGTTCATATAATCTGCTTCCTTTAGGACTTTTAAAATAGTAATGCTTCTTTTCTGTCATTTGTGTAAGTATATATATTTCTGTTTCATTTAGTCCAAATGCTGTGTATGTTTCTGTATGTTCTTTAGTCATTGCGTTTTGGTTAGCTAAATATATTCTTGAATAACAAGCGTCCAATACTGCACTTAATATGCTAGAATTTGCTATATCCGTTAATGATTGAGTAGCAAATAATACTCCTGCATTTTTCTTCCTAAGAACTTTTAACCACTCACGAATTTTAGCTTCAAATTGTGGATTATCAAAGAATAACCAGCATTCATCAAGTGTGATTAAAGTAGGTCTACCATCCAACAATTCTGTTTCTATTTTATGGAATAAATAAGATAGAGCAGGAGTTACAGCCATTTTTGATTGAGATATTTTCTCCATTTCAAATACTATGTAAGAAGCATTAGCTTCCATGAAATCACTATCTCCATCAAAATATTGACCTAGTATTTCTTTTCCTGTATATTTTGCTAATGCTATTTTTAATTCCTGATCCATTCCTGCAATTATATTTACAAAAGAACTCATAGTTCTTAAACTCTTTGGCATAGTTCCTACAGATTTTAAAGCTTCACTTATATATGTCTTTTGAAGTGGTGTTAGTTTTATACCTTCATTTAAAGTTAAAACTTCTTCAATCCATTCTTGACACCATAATCTTTCTATTTCATCATCACATTTCCCTAGTGGTTGAAATTTTAGCCCTTTACTTCCTAGATCATAAAATATTCCCCCAGCAGCTTTATTAAGTACCCTTGTAGAGCCTCCCTTATCAAAGGCTATAATTCGAGCATTTTTGTATTTTAAATACTGCCCTTGTATAAATGCTAAATGTACTGATTTTCCAGCTCCTGTAGGTCCAACCAATAAAGAGTGTGCTACATCTCCAAAATGTAGATTTAGCCTAAATGGTGTATTTCCTGTAGTCTGTGTATATACCAAAGGTGGTTCGTTTAAATGCTTATTCCAGTGTTCTCCTGCCCATATAGCACTTGTAGGTAACAAATGTGATAAAACAATAGTGTTCATTGGAGGTTTTCTTACATTACAAACAGTATTCCCTGGCATTGTTCCAAGCCAAGCGTCGAATGAAAGAAACGTCTCTATTTCTGCTGTAAAATTAAGATTATTTAGTGTTTTCTTTATTTCCATAGCTTTTTTCTCTACTTGTGCCTGGTTTTCATCTTCAACTATAATCACTGTTGTATAATAACCTAATCCTGTACTTCCCTCATCTAAAAGCTGTCTTTCCCTTTCTAGTTCTGTTGTTTTTCTAAGAGCATTCTTATTTACAAATCTTGTTTCTTTTTGTGTAAAAATTTCAGTTATCATCTGTTTTAGGCTCTGTCTTGCTGAAAACCACTTTCCTGTTCTATCATCTATTAATTTCTGCCCTGTGAGCTTATCAAGACATAAAAACCTTGTATTCCATCTATATTCAATGTTAGTTTTATTTAAGCTGTCTAATATACAAGGTATACTTTCATTTGGAAAACCAAGAACAGATATCATTCTTAAATGTTTAGTTCCTAATTTAGGTTCTGTTCCTGTTACTATTCCACAATCTGTAATATAGTTATCCAAAAATACTTTTGCTTCTGGTACTTTTACTGTAAATTCTGTATCAGATACTAAAGAATGGTAATAAGTTAGTGTTTCTTCTTCTGTTAAAACTTCAAACTCTTTAAATACAGATGATAAAAGACCATCTATATTTATAAGCTCATTCTTGTAATATTTTAAATTTTCTTCTGTTGTGTTTATTATTTCTATTTCATCGCTTCTCTCAAAGAATAAATTTCCTGCTTTTTTCAGCTTGTCTGTAGGTGTAAGCCAAGAAAAAGTTATGTAATATTCACTTTCATAGTGAAATCCACTTTTAAAAAATTCCTCTCTTTCAACTTCTAAAAGATAAACTGGTATATTCTTTATCCCCTCTTTTGTACTATAATCCCTGCTTTTTTTCCTTATTGCATCTACATGAAAAGACCAGTCACTCCCTAGTCTTTTCAAAGCATTATTTAGAACATCTGCGTCTCTTGTTAATTGACTTACTGTAGAACTATCAAGGTCATATCCTCTAAACCTAAATGTTGTTTGAAACCTTCCATCTTTATTTATCATTATTGGAAATTCTGTACCTTCTGCGAAATATCCCCATGGCAGCAAATCAGCCAGACTATCAGGATTAAGTATAAATTGTTTCTGTTGTTGTGGAGGATTGATAATTTTTGATATTGAATCTAATATTTTTTCCATCATTTTTTTTATCTCTCCCTTATTTATCTATGATAATATTTTCTATATTGTGCATATCTTATAAAAGCTGTAAAAAATTTAGGGTCATTTTTTGTAAGAGGCACTAATAAATATTTGTGATTTATTATAAATAAAGGTAATAACCAACCACTACTTGTGGCAAAAACTGATATTATGGCAAACATTACATTTAGTCCTACTGGTTCTTTTGCTCCACCAGCAAAAAGGATATCTTGTGTAAAGGCTTGACATATTGGTTGTCTATATTCCATTACTTAACCTCCTCTAAAATATATTCTCCATCTTTATATCCTTTAACCTCTGCTATACTTCCTATTACCCTTTTTAAGCCTTCTCTTTTAATAAAGACAAGGATATGAGCTACTCTTGAAATCATTCTCTGTTGTGGGCTAACTGAAACCTCTGAAATGTACTGTTCTAACTGGTCTAGCCCTGCTCTAGGGGAATCAGCGTGAATTGTACATATTCCACCTGGATGTCCGCTGTTCCATGCTTTTAATAGGTCTAGTGCTGCCCCTCCCCTTATTTCTCCTATACTTATACGGTCTGGTCGCATTCTTAGGGTTGCTTTTATTAAATCCCTTATTGACACTGTATCTGATGTTCTTAAAAATACTCTGTCATCACAAGCACATTGAAGTTCTTGGGTATCTTCTATGATTATCATTCTTTCTTGGTATTTTGCCATTTCATTGATAATAGCGTTACATAAAGTTGTTTTTCCTGAACTTGTTCCTCCAATTACTAGGATATTTTTCTTTTCTTTTACTGCTTTACAGATACTGTTATACTGCTTTTCTGTCATTGTGCCATTATCTACATACTCTTCTAATGTGAATATCTTTATTGCTTTTTTTCTTATATTGAATGTAGGATTTTTCACAACAGGGGGTATCTCCCCTTGAAAACGACTACCTCCTATTGGAAGCTCTGCTGTTACAAGAGGATTTTTCATATTTATTTCAGTACCAACTGCACCAGCAACAATAGTATTTATTCTTAAACTATCTTCATATGATATTCTCAGCCCTGTTTTTTTTCTTCCCTCTGATAAAGTGTCTATCCATAATTCTTGATTGTCATTGAGATATACTTCTATAACATCTTTATCATTTAAAAATCCCATTATTTCAGGTCCAAAAGAGAATTTAAGAACCTCAATTGTGTTCTCCTGTAGTTGTGTCATCTTCCTTCACTTCCTCTATTTCTTTTGTTTTATCTTCTAAAGGAATATTTTTGTTTATATATTCCTCTATTTGTTTTAGTAGTCCATTAAACAACTCCTCATTTTCAAGAAATGATATTAGTATTCTTTCATCTCTTAATATGAGTGGTTTTATCTTTTTCCATAATTTTAAAGCGTCATTACTCACATATTCTTTTTTCTTTTCTTGTGCTTTTCTTAAATCTTCTCTAAGTTTTCTTATTCTTTCCTCTTGTAATATCCGCCTTGGTATAGGTTTTTTCCCTTCCTGATCTACTTTTATTTTTTCTTTATTCTCTTTATCCATTTATTTATGTAACCCCCTTGTTATCTAATTTTATCTGATTTTGCATTATCTCCAAGTTTTGGATATCTTTTAAATCTGTCTTGAAATCCTTCATCTACATACCATTTAGCAAGTTTTCCTTGTATTGGCTTTGTTCCTGCTTTTAAAATAATAGAGGTATTTTCATCTAAATTATGTATTTCTCCTGCTGTTATTAAAGGTCTACCAGCATAACTTTTATTATAGTTTACTGATGGTAAAAAACCTCCACCTTTGTATGATTTAGAAGTTGTAAGCACTGTAGTATTTCCTATCCTCTTTTCAATATATTGTGCTGTATCTACGTCATTTGTACTGTAGTATATAGAGGTTGTCATATTCCCTAAAAATGAATTGTTTTCTCCATAAATAGCTTTTAACTGCTTCATATCTTGAATGATTATCAAGGCTTTCATTCCATATCCCCGTATATATGAAATAGCTTTATGAAACAGCTCAACTCTTCCTATTGCTGGTAATTCATCCATCAAGAATAAGAATCTATGCTTAAATGCAACATTTTCCCCTCTATCATTAATATCCATATTGTTTGTCAAAATAAAAACTATTTGATTGATAAATAATTTAAGTAAAGCTGCTGATATATCTACAGCATTTGGAGGGGTAACAAAGTACAAATCTACTGGCACTTCGTAATTCATTAAATCATCTATTCTAAAATCTGATGAATCAGTATTTCTAGCTATTGTAGGTACAACAAATACAGCTAATTCTGTCTTTGCACTTGAAATTATTCCTGACCTTTCATTTGGAGCTCTCCCCATCATTTCCGCCCCTACTGGACTTACAATAGGGTGTGTTCTTGGTCTTTCTATATCATCTAATATTATTACTTCTCCATATATTTCTTCAAAAAGGCTTTCTTTCCCATCTGAATTATGAATAGCTGTTCTCATTTGTTCCAGTTTATCTTCTTCTGATGAATCAGGAGAAGTAATAAACCTATATACATCTGCTAAAGAAGCTACTTTATTTTGTTTTATATATAGAACATGCAATATGACTGCTGTTAAATAATTTACTGCACTTGGTCCAAAAAATGGGTCTTTCGCTTTTTCAGGTGCAATAAGTGTTTCAGCTATTATTTTTGCATCTTGATATTCAAAAACTGTTCCCTTTCTAATTTCAACTAAAGGATTATATTTGCAGCTTACGCTGGTTATTCCATCTGCTGTAGCCTGAAATCTTAAAACTTTATGTCCTAATACATTTCTTCTGTAAGAAGCTGTATATTGCCAGTTTTCCCCTTTAATATCATTTATAAGACTTCCACCTTTCCAAGTCCAAAGAGTTGGAAGAACAACTGATACTCCTTTCCCTCCCCCTGTTTTAGCAATCATCATAACATGACCTGATGAATTATCAATTAAATCTCTTCCCCATTTATCACGACCTACAAATACTCCATCTTTTTTGTATTCAGGCTCTCTTAATTTTTTATTTATAGTTTGGTTTTTTAATATATTTTTTTGATATATTCCTAATGTTCCTGAATATTTATAGTCTTTTTCGTAAGGTTTCTTTTTAATAATTAACCCTGTTTCCTTATATGGAAAAAATCCCATTTCATCAATATCATTTTTACTTGCCCATTCTGCCGATCCATGAGTTGTAACCTTTTGTTTCTTGTAATTTATAGCTCCTACAAGAAACATTCCAATTACTAATCCCATAAAAAAATTTCCATTTGCCTTTTGATATGCTTGTGGTGCATTATCCTTATATTTACCCCATTCAAGATATTTATGTGGAGGATATATTGGTATTTCTTTTACAACCATTAAAGGCTTCCCTAGCCCTTTTGCATACCCTGTATATTTAGCAAAAGTTTGAGTTGCTCCCCATAATGCAAAGAAAAAACTACTTATAAATACAACTGCTGATATTTTCTTTTTAGTTTCTTTTTTCATACTACCAACTCGCTCTTTGAGATTTATATGGTCTTAAAAGCATATCTGCATGAACCATGATATTAAATCTATCTCCTGCTTTAATTGTTATAGTAGGTTGTCTATCAAGTGCTTTTGAAGCGAATTTATCTCCTATTGTTATAATTTGCTCTCCTGCTCCACTTGCAGCAGCATTACGCCAGTTATCATCATTATCTGTTACTACTGCACCAGCAGCACCAAGAGCTGATGAAAGAAGAACTCCTTTAAGTAAACTAGCAAAATGATTATTAACTTTTCCTGTTATTCCTGCTTGTCCTGTCAAATCCACGCCTTGCATATTATCAAGGTCAAGGCTACTTCCATCAGGAAAAATCAAGCGTTGCCATACTACAAGTAACCTTTCTTGACCCCAAGTGACATTACTGTCATATTTTCCTAAAATTCTTGTTCCTTGTGGTATAAGTAAAAACTTATGGTTTATAGTATCGTATATATTTTCTGATACTTGAGCTACAATGGTTTTAGCTGCAAGATCACTATTCATTCCAGTAATTACAACTGCTGGAATAAAATCCCCTGCGGTTATAGTATATGGACTTATTGCTGGTACTATTGCACTATTGAGTACAAAATTATTTCTTTTTTCTTCATAGAGAAAGGCTTTTTTAGAAGCTTGTCTGTTTTGGTCGTAATCTTCCTCACGACCTGAACCTGTACCTTGTGCTGTTTGAACAGTTTCAGCTCTTACAGATTTAAAACCTATTGGACTTCTTTTAGCTTTGTTAGCTTCTTCTTGAAGCTTTCTAAGCCGTTCTAATTCTTCTTGATTTACTTGATTTTTTTGCTCTCCCCCTTGATTTATATAAACTGTATTTACTCCTGTATCTTTTATAGTGTCCTCATATTTTGGTTCTTTAAAATCTATATCCCCATAACCAGCATTGAGGTTAGCTTCTACTTTTTGAACTCCTTTTTTAGAATCCTTAGTTTTATCTTTTCCATTAATGCTAGGACCTCTAAAAACGCTTATTATCAAGTAAAGGAGAACTGCACCTATTATCATATATATAATCTTAAAATTGATATGCCTCCCTAAAAAAGGAGGTTTAGGAGGTGGTGTAGGATTTTCTTCTTCACGATTTATGTTTTCTTCTTCTCTTATTTCTTCATCATCAAACTGGCTCATATTCCACCTCCTAAAGTCTTACTGGGTAATGATCTTTTGGCTGCTTAATAAAGCTACCATCTTTTTTAATAATTATCTTTTTCTTTCCATATTGCAACACAATCTGGCTTACTAATCGGTCTATTGTATAGATATTAGTTTTTGGATTATACCCCTCTCTTACCATTGCTTCTTTTCCTGTTTGTTCATCTTTTATAAAGAGAACAGGAATAGGATAAGAACTTGATTTTTTACTCAATACAACAAAAGTTTGTTTTCCATCATCAAAAACTTGAATAGGGTTCCAAGGGTCTTTTGTTTTTTTCCAAGTATAATCATAATTCAAATTCTCTAAGTTAACTGGTGTAAGCTGTGCGTCTTGCTGCTTTCTTTTAAGATTTTTTAACATAATATCTTGTGGGTATTGAAAACTAACCATTGGGTTATACCAATCGTTAGCAGCATGTAAAAAGAAGTTATAGGTTCTTTTGTTAGTATTTATAATTAGATTTGTTTTAATCCCTGTCATAAAAGGTTTTAAAGTGACAATAGTTCTATTTCCATCTTTACTACCTGTTATTCCTTCTTCTACAGTCCATCTTTCAGTATCTCCACCAGCCATAAAAGTGATTTCTTCATCTGGGTTAAAATATATTGTTGTTAAAAAGCCTTCTCTACAGTAGATACGGTACATATCTTTTTCATTATAGACAAAGGTAGTTCCTATATTTTGTCTGGCTGCTTTTGCACCACTTCTTATTTCAGGTTCAGCCATAGAAAAATCTATATATTCTGTGGCTTCTATGTTATAATCAGGATTTATTTCTGCTTGATCTGCTGCCATCATAAGTGAAGATAGCAGACAGAATATAATCAAAATCTTCTTTTTCATTAATCATCTTCCCCCTTCATAGGTGCTAATTCTTCTATTTTTTCAGTTATTAAATTCTCATAAACAGACTTTATAAAATCTGATTTATCCTCTTCTGGTAGAATATTTAAAACTTTTTCAAATTCTTTAACCTTCTCATCTACCATAATATTTTTAATAAAACTAAGTTTTATTTCTAATAATTTTTCTTCTTTTTCTTTGGATATTTTGCTTTCTTCCTCTATACTTTTTGAAGTCGCAAAAAGTCCATACCATATGAGTATTAAAAAAATATTTAATGCTATCATGTATAAACTTTTATATTTTAAGTCATATAAATTAATTAAAATATATATGCTTACATTAAAAATGATAGCTATTACTATATTTAAAACTTTTTCTTCTCTCGTTATATATTTCATTATTTCTCTCCTTGTCCCATTATTTCAGGAGCAAAATTAAAATCTGTTATTGTTATTCCTAAAGGATTTATAATTTTTGCTTCCTCTGTAGCTGGTGCTAATATTTTCACAGTAAATATTCCAGCCATTTTCTCTACTGCTTCTAAACTTCCTTTTGTATAACTTCTTTCAAGCCATCTTACTTGATAGTTATTCTCGCTTACTTTTAAAAGAGAAGTAATTTTTACATCTCTACTTTGTTGTTGTTGAATTTTCTTGTCTATTTCCTCTCTTGCTACAAGTTCATTTAGTTTTAAACCTGTTACCTTGTCTACAAAGTTATACTGTCTTTTGATAGTCTTGTAGCAAAAAACTATATCTAAAGAAATTGTTCTTGTATTTGTTACATGATCTGATAGCATAGAAAAAATTAGGTTATCATCAACTGTATATTTAATGTTATCTATGACCCCTATTGTCTTTATCTCTCCTGCTTCCTTATTAACCTCTACAACATACGGTTTTATTCTTACTTCTTTGGATAGATTAAAATAGGCTATCCCTGATAAAACAAGTAGTATGAAAGTGGCAATAAAAGCTAATTGCCACTTTTTACATTGATTTGCCATCTGTAGATAAAGATTAGTACCAGGATCAAGAGGATTTAAACTTCTCATTTTCTGACCTTTCAACCCCTTCTTAGGTTTGAAATTCATAAAACCTGCCATTTACCTTCTCCTTTTACCCAATTAATACAGAACCACTATATCCAAAGAAACTCGGAACCCATGTACTAGCAAAAAACATGAGAGCTATACCCATTGCTGCTTTCATACCTTGTTTTCCTCCTTCTTCCATTTGACCGAAAATCATTTTTAGTCCTACTAAAGCAACTGCAAGGATAGCTATTATTCTTGCTGTTGGACCAACTAAAATATTCATTAGCTTATCAAAAACACTAAGCCAAGGTGCGTCAGCAGTGGTTGCCATAGCACTTAGACTAATTGTCATTAGTGCTAAAAGTATTAAATGCTTTCTCATTCCTTTAGATTTTTGTTTCAGTTTTTCCATAAAATTTTCCTCCTATAATTTTTTTATATTTATTAGTATAAAAACTGCTTGATTTTTGAAGCTATATATTCTATACAAATATACAGTATTATAAAAACAAAAAAAGAGAGCATTAAACTCTCTTTTGGTATTTTTTTATCTCTCAATTCCCTTATTCTTGCTTTTATCTATATTTAATTCTTTTCCTAATTCATATCCCATTACCATTTCTGACGCTTTTTCTGCGTCTTTAATAGCAGCAAATAACTCATTCTTGTCATTTTTTAATACACTGACCCACTCTTGAATATATGCCTTACTATTTTCTAAATTTCTTTCTGTATAACCTACTCCTTTTTCTTGTCCTATAAAAACACTAGCGAACTCTGCAACAAGTTCCTCCCTTGCGTATTTTTTACTCCCAAATCCTCCCTTCATTATTCTATTTAATCTAGCTTCATGTCCTGTGCTATGAGCTAGTTCATGTAAAGCTGTACCATAAAAAACAGATTCTGATTTGAATTGTTCCTTTCTTGGTAAAACTATCATGTCTTTTGCTTTATTGTAATAGGCTTCATTGCCTCCATATTTAAATGTTACTCCACTGTTTTCTATTATCTTATCCAGCTTGTTATAATCTATCTCTACTTTTTTATGTTCTAATGGAGGTATACCTTCTATTTGTTCTGCATTGAATACAACATATGTTTTTCCCATTGGGTATACATTTTTTACCCAATATTCTCTCTGCTTTTCTAATGATAATGTTCTTAACATTTCTCTATCTAAATCTTTTTTAGTCAATTTATCATAGTATTTAAAAATTTCAATAGATGTACCTTTTTCCCCTTTCCTTATTTTCCATTCTTCTTTCTGTGCCTGTTTGAAAGTTACCCATCTATTATCTGTATATCCTTTTTTTATCATTGCTGCATATAATTTTATATTATTTATTCCTCTATACTTTGTTCCTGTTATTGGGTTTTGTATAGGTCCTGATACATTATTCCAATCTTTTTCCCATGGTATTTTTCCTGCTTCAAGGCTCTTTATTACATCATCTACAAATTTTTCTCTTTCTTCCTTAAATTTATTTTTCTTTTCATTTTTAATATCTGGCTCTTTTTCGCTAATTTCATAATTCTTGCCTATATCTTTTTTCTCTTCTAGTAGCCACTCATCTTTAAAACTAAATACACTTTCTTTAGCTACTATGTAATGATCTAATAATTCTTTATCTAAGTTTTCAGCTAATCTTTGTAAGAGTTCAGTTGAACTTATATCTTCCTGACTTGGTGTAGGACTTTGACTTGGGTGATTATGAAAAATTTCAATTCCTTTTACCTGCTCATCTAAAAGTGTTGGTATAAGAATTTTGGGATCAATAAAAGCTTTTGTTATGCCTCCTTTAAATAAAATATTTATATCTGTTACTTTGTAGTCTTTATCATATTTTATTACTCCAAAGTTTTCTTGATTGGATTCTTGATATGACACTTTTAAAATTTCTTTTATTCTCTCTTTATCTTTTACAACATCTAAGCCTGGCAGTTCTTTTTTAGCGTAATAATCCATAAATTCGTTATACTCTGGAGCTTTCACAATTTCTATATCTTTACTATGATTTTGAGTTTCTTTTTGATTTATAATATCTTCTTCCTGAAGTGTTAATATTTGTTCATCTATACTAGAAGAAATTCTCAAATCATTATCAATTTTTAGTGTTTCAAGAATACGATAATCTGCAATCTCTAAATTATTTTCTAATTCTTGTATTTTATCTTTATTAGTAATAACTTTATCAATATTTCCTTCATGATAAAGTAAAATTACTGATCTTGCCTTTTCATCATAAGATTCTTTCATAATTTCTTTAAAAGAGCTATCTATGTCTATTTTAGTATCCTTTTGTAAATTAAAATTACTATCCAACATGAGTATTTGTACTTCATTTTTATTTAGAGATACATTATTTTTCAAATATTCTTTTAATTTATCTCTACCTTGAAATCTTATCTTTTCAATATCTAAATCTTTTTTGGCATATTCAAGATATTCTGATAATTCTTTCACTTCTTTGTCATTATTTTTTAACTTTAAATAAAGCTCTTCTTTATTCTCACAGCTAAAATACTGATATAAATTACTTTTCATTTTCAATCACTTCTTTTTCTTCATAGTAATTAAAAAACTCTTTAAAGTCCTTTACTATCTGTTCTTCCTTGTGTTCTTCACTTTTCATATACTCTAATAATTCTTTATAATTAGATACCCCTAAGTCTTTCATCAGTGCCTGTAGTCCATTTTCTTGTTCTTCTTTATAATATTTCTCTCCTAATAGTAGTGTAGACGCTGTTTTGTCTGTTATAACGATTTCTCCCTCTCCTTCTTCGTCAAAAGGGTCATCTTCTATAGTTCCTCCTAACATTCCGACTATTTGCTCTGGTGTTTTTGCTGAAAATGGATTTCCTATCCTCATATCATTTACATATTTTATCTTCTCTATTTCATTTCCCAGCTCATCAAAGACTATTTTCCAACCATGAAGCTCTCCTTTTCTATTTAAAGGACATCTTTCTTTTAACTTCCCATTTTCATGAAAACTCTCATAAAATTTTTTCTCTTCCATCTTTCTTCCTCCTTAGTATTTGCTTGACTTTTTAGTAGATTAGGTATATAATTCAATTACAATAACAAAAATGAATTTCAAAATTAACACCAAGTAGAGAGATATCTGTCGTAACCAGATATCTCTTTTTTTTTACTCTTAAATATGCTAATATATACTGGTGCGGCGGTTTTAAAAAACGATCCCTTAAAGAAAGGGGGTGTTGATTTTGAAAAAGAGTTATATTTTTGTTATTGTAATTTTGTTCTTCTTGGTATATAAAGTACTTCACTAGAACAAAATTCTAAGCCGCTGCATAGGGACTGGTAGTTACGAACCAGTCCTCTCTTTATTTCTTTTCATTTTTAAAAAAATATATTTTCCCTTCCTGGTAGCAAAAGTTCCTATAGTTATTTTCTTTTCCATGAAGCCTGTCTAAATAGCCAAGCATAACAGCTAAATTTACTTCTGTTACTCCTGCTATTTCAAATAATGCTCCATAAGTTATTAATTTATGGTTTCTTGCCTTTTTCTCTTCTTTGGTTAAGTCTGATATTACCTCTTCATCATGCCTGTCTATTTCCTTTAATATTTCCTCTCCATAGATTTTTAACTTTTCCTGATCTACTGGCATAACTTTTTTAAATTGAAATAAATGACCTAATATTATCTCTTGTGAATAAATAAATAGCTGAGTAACTTCTAAAGCTAACCCTAGCCTTAGAAGTTTCTTAGCTCTAGCTCTCCTTTGTTTTTTGTTCTCCCATATCTGCTGCTGCCTTTCCTTGATTGTTATTTTCCGAAGATTCACTTTCCCCTTTTTCAACTGGTTTTCCAGTTTCTTTATCTTCTCTTTCTGTGTCATCAGGCTTATTTTTTTCATTCAATTTCCTCTTTTCAATCCTTACAGTATTTCCATTGTTATAAAATATGCTTTTCCCTGTTCTCACTTCATTATTTGCATTTCTTTGCTCTTGCTCCATCAACACACTAGCTGGTATAATCTCTCCCATAACAACAGTGTTAAAACAAAAATTACAAAGTATTAATGATAATAATGTTTTCCTTCTTAAATTTCCCATGAGTTACCCTCCTTTTCCAATTTAATATCAAGATTGTTGTACCCTGTTTCTCCATTATCAAGACTTTTTAAAAATCTTGATAATTTATTAAGTTCTCTTGTCACTCCTGTACTTCTCATTCCGTCTGGTCTGTTAATTTCTCTAATTTTATTGATTCCTTTAAATACTTTTTTCTTTTCTTTTTTCTGTAGTACCTCTCTTTCTTCAATTCCTTTTATTTTATATAAAACTTGCTTGTTTACATTCAAAGCTCTTACTGATGACATTTTATCTTTTTCAAACTTTTTAAGTGATGAATTGTAGATAGATTTTATCTCCTTTGTTTTATCTGCTAAAAACTCATTTCCTTTGTATTTTTTTAAAAGTTCTGTTTCTCTAATTAATAATTTATTTACCAATATATTTTTTTCTGTAACCTCTTTTGTTAATGCTTGTTTTTTAACAAAAGATAGCTTTCCTAGTCCTTCTAATTCTTTCTTATTATCTTTTATCTCTTTTTTAAGTCTTTCTCTTTCTTTATATCCTAAAGAATATTCCCCTTTAGTTATTTTATTTAGTGCTATCAGTTCTAGTGGCGTATATCCTTCTTTAGTCTTTAGCTGCTTTCCAGTTAAAAGATTATTTATATTTTTTATTCCTTTATCATATTTTTCAATATTTTCTCTATCTTGATTTACCTTTCTCTGATATTCTGTTCTGTACTCTTTTATAACTGGCTGTATCTTCTTAAAATCCATCTTTGCTATTTCATCAAGACTTCTATTGTATGTGTCCTCCATCACATCAAGCCTGTTATGAAGCTTGAATAAGCTCTTATTATACTTTTCGTTTTCATTGTTCTTTATAAAGTATTCATAAGAGTTTTTGAGTTTCTCAAACTCAATAATATTTTTAAAATGTGAAGCAAGATTATTTTCTACTGGCTGCTGTTCTTTTTCTTTTATAATTAATAAATCTTGTATTACTTTCATTTCAATTCTTCTAGTATCTTCAACATATTTTAAAGTTTCTGCAAATTTTCCATCTGTTCTGTCAAAATCTTTAAAAATGCTTTCAGTTATTTTTGAATATTCCTGATCCGTTTTCTCTATCTTGATATTAAGTTCATTTATTTTATCTTGTATTTCTTTTCTTTCCTCTACAGTTCCAAAGTGACTTGCATTACTTTTTTCAAGTTCCAGCTCTTTTAATTCTTTCTGGTATCTTAAACTATTATGTGCTAATCCTTCTATCCTGTAATTACTCAACATTTGCATAGCAAAATGAGAGTTATCCTGTTTCTCTAACTCTTGTAATCTATATCTTAATTCCTCAACAGGTTTATCATCATATCTACTCTTGATTTTTTCTTGATTACCTTGATTTCTTTCAGCTTTTTTCTTTTCTAGCTCATAATTTAAGTTGATGTTATACTGTGTTTTCAGTAAATTACTATACAGCTCTTTTTCTCTTGTATAATCCCTTTCAAGCTGGTTCAATACTCTCACATATTTATCTGACATTGTGTATTTATTAGCAATTTCCATTACTTTTTTCTGTGCTTCTTTTTCTTCTTTTATAAGCTCTTCATTGAAAGGATAAGCTATACGCTTCTTTTCAACTGTTTTCATTTCCTTTATAGCTTTATTAAACTGACCTTTACTAAGAATATTTACAGCCATTCTTTTTAGTCCTGCTTCATCTAATCTTTGGCTTCCATCTGCAAGTTCCATAGATTTTATTTTCTCTATTCTTGATATAAGCTCATCTTTAGTAGGGATAACCTTTCCTTTTCTGATTGCATAATCTCTTTCTTTAGCTGCTTTTATCTCTTTAGCTTTGTTATATCTTTCAATTTCTGCTTTCTCTGCTTTAGTTAAACTCATATACCCAGCAACTTTTATTTTTTGTAAAATTTTACCTGATATATTCACTGCTGCTCTATTTAATGTTTCAGCCTTTGCATACTCTCCTTTTTGTAAAGCTTCATTTCTTCTATCTTCAAGGCTTCTACAATCAATTCTTGCTTCATAACCATGAGATTTTAATACTTCATTTGCTGTAACTTCCCATGATTTTCTAAGTCCTAATAATCTCTCTTTTTTCTTCCATTCTCTGTCTTTTTTAGCTCCACCTAATTCTGGATTTTTGCTATTAGCTTTTTTGAAAAATCTATTTAATTCTCTGTCTATGCCGTCTAATTTTCTTTCAGAAAACATTAGATGACAATGTAAGTTTTTTTCTCCATTTTCATTAAAACTCTCATGTATAGCAAAAGAATAAGGGAAGTCGTTCCCTATTTCTTTTTTAACATACTTTTGAATTAACACTATTGCTTGTGTATGTGTTAGTTCATTTGGTATGTTAAGTTCAAGTTCTCTATAAGCATTTCTATTCATACCTTCGTTCTGATCTGCTGCTTCCCAAAAAGCAAGTGCATTATTCCCATCAATAAAAGACATATTTCCTGATTGTTTAAATATCAAATCTTCTTTTGCTTTATAATCATTTTCCCTTAGAATGTAGGCTGCATGATTTTTAGCATATCCTACTTTTCCTCTTTTATAACACAATCTAAACTCTGCCATGCAGTCTACACCTCCCCTAAAACTTTCAAAATTGCGAGAGCATTTTGAAAGCACGATTCCATATCTCGTAGAGATATGGGTAAGCGTGCCTTTTCAATTTTTAAATGCCGCCGAAGCGACATTTAAGTTCCGCCTGTGCGGAAAATGAAAAGGACTTATTTTTTTCACTTAAAAAAGTCCTTTTAAAATTTTTTTTAAAATAGTTGATTTAAGTTAGCAAATATAATATAATAATGCTATATATTAGTATAGAATATATAGTATTAAATCCAGTAATTATGGTAATAAAGTTTTATTAATTTTCTTATTTTTTTATCATTACTAGATATTTTATTAATATTTATCGTTTATATATA
>AP017969.1 GCA_002356455.1 Fusobacterium varium | reverse complement strand
TAGTATTAACCTCAGCATTTACCAAAAGAAACTCTTCTTAATATTTTTACTTTATTATTATTACTAAATATTTTCTTAATATTCTTCTTTTATATGTAGTATTTGCACTACATATTTTTTATGTTCATTCATGTAATTTCTTTAAAATATTTTTGAATAAAAAAGATTATAGATTCTTTTATAGAATATTATTAAAAATAAATAATTCAAGGGGATGATTTTTATGAATTTTAATTCTTTTATTTTATTAAGAATTCTTATCCAAGGAAAATATACAGATGATGAATTACTTAAATATTTATCTATTAATCTTTATTCATTACAAAGGAATATGAAAAGTTTAAATGATTTCTTAGCCTCTTTAAAAATGCCACAAATACAAAAAGTAGATAATTATTTTTATCTTAAAATAACAAAAGATGAAAAAGATAGACTTTTTAAAAATTTAAATATTCATTTTTCACCTTATAGAGAAGAATATCTCTTTTTTAAAGTTTTAATAAAAGGATTTATAAATTTAGAGGCTGAAGCTAAATTTTTAAACGTTTCCAGATCTACTATTGTTAGAGATTTTGCTAATGTAAGAAGTATTTTAGAAGATCATCATATAAAAACAAAGTATAGATCTGGTAAAGGTATTTTTATAGAAAGTGAAATCCAAGAAATCCATAATAGTTTTTCTTTAAAAATTATGAAAATAATTTTGGAAATAACCTATATTCCAACTAACCTTTTTGAATTTATTCCAGAATTGACTCTTGAAAATATCAAAATAGAATATCAAAAACTATATAAAATTTCTGAAAAACTAAATACTCGAATGGGAGAATTTGTTTTTTCAAGTATTTATTCTTTAATTATTTTAGGAAAATATTTTAAGAACACTTATATCTTATTGCTAGAGAAAAGATTAAAAAAAATAAAGGATAAAAAAGAATTTGTTATTTTAAAAAAATATTTAGCTGAAAATCTAAATACTGAAGAAAATATATTAAATTATATAACTTTTATTTTATATGACATAAAATATGATAGATATAATTTTTCCTATTTTATTCCTTATCATAATAAATTCTTATCAAAATTAAAAAAAGAACTTAAAATAGATATAGAAATCCCTTATAAAATAAAAAATGCTTTTTTAACTAAGTTATTTGCTAGTTTAATTAGAGCTTCAAATAAAATTATATATGTTAGTACACTTCATCCTAATGCAGATGATAAAATTATAATTAATATTATCGAAAAAATATTATTAGATTTAAATGTAAAATATTATTATGGAGATATTTTACAACTTCTTCAAATAACAAAAACCCTATTGGTTGAAAATATATTAGCTAAAAAAATAACTATTTTATTTTTGATTCAAGAATACTTAACTCTAAATATTGATGAAATATTAAATAAAATAAAAAATATTAGTCCAAACATAGATTATGAAGTAAGGTCTACTATTTATTATGAATATTCAGAAAAAAAGATTTCAGATTATGATTTAATTATTTCTGACCAACTTAATACATCAGGCATTCATAGAATGAAAATCTTGAATTCTTGCGAATTAGAAAATATAATTCATAACTTTTGTATAAAAAAATCAATTAAAAAATTAAAAAATTAAAAAAAGGATTAATGCAAAAATTTACTAATTATAATAAACAAGGAAATAAATAAAATTGGAGGAAAATTATGAGTATTGAAAAAAATTTAAAGTACATGTTAGAAGAGTATGAAGTAGAAAATACAAAATTAGAAAGGCTAAATAATTTTATTCACAGTAATGAATTTAAATTAAAAACTGATGAAACACAAAAAGGACTAATAATGAAAAAATTTGAATTATTAAGTAATTATGTTGAAGTATTAAAAAAACAAATAAAATATGATAAAGAACTTCTTGAAAATGAAGCTTGTTACATATCAAAAGATGGTGGAAGTTATGATGAATTAGAAAAAAAATGTATAAAATAAATTTATCTTTTTAAGTACTCTAAATTATTAAATTTTTAATTAGGTTTTAAGACTGAAAAAGCTAAGTTTTTTCAGTCTTTTTATATAAAAAATCAAAAAACTATACTTCAGAAATAAAAGTTCCTTTGATATAATTGATTAGATTTGCTGACCAATTAACTAATCAAAGAATGCCATAAAATATCTCAAATAAAAAAAGCTGAGTAACATTTAAAAAAAATGTTTTACTCAGCTCTCTTTTTTGTATAATATAGTTACCACCCTAATTATACAAAGGAGACATTCATGCAAATCAAACATATTATCTCTAAAATCAATATAACAAATCTTTTAGGTAAAATCAAGAAATATTTTAAAAATGAACATTTTGAGGATGTTAAACAGACTATTCAAAAATTCTTAGCTTGTTCTATTGATAAATCTTTTCTCTCTCTTCAATGCCCTAAGTGTCATGATGCGCATAAAATTAAAGTTACTTGTAAATCTAGATTTTGTCCTTCCTGCGGTAAACGTTATTCTGCTGTTTGAACTGAAAAAACTTCCACTTCTCTTATTGATGTTAAACATAGAAGTGTCCTTTTTACTATTCCTGAAGAACTTAGAATGTTTTTCTTCTATGATAGAGACCTTTTAACTAAGCTTGCTTATGCTGTTAATGATGTTTTTAAATATCAATTTCATAACATTAAAGCAAAAAATCAAAGAATTCATAAAATTTCAAAATATTCCTATAAATACTTTACTAACTCAGATATCATTCATTATGGATTGATTACTGTTATTCATACCTTTGGGCGCGATCTTAAATGGAACCCTCATATTCATGCTATTGTTACTTTAGGTGGATTCAATAAAAACTTCCAATTTCTTGAAAAAAAATATTTTCATGTCAATTCCATTGCTGGACAATGGAAAAAAATGGTTATTGATATTGTTAAATCTGGAAATTATGACAAGCCTGAAATTAAAGCTAAAGCTTATGCTGTTGCTAACTACCTTTATCGCAAAAATACAAGATTCTTTTTCAATGTTGCAAAAAATGATTTAAATAATAATATTTATGCAATTAAATATATTGGCAGATATCTGTCAAGAGCTCCTATCGCAGAATATAAAATTATTGATCTCTATGATAATAAGGTTACTTTCTATTATGAAAGTCTTACTGATGATAAACAAAGAATTGAGCTTACTTTAGATGCGGAAACATTTCTTTCCAAATTAATTATTCACATTCCCCCTAAACATTTCAAAATGATTAGGCGCTTTGGAATCTATTCTAGAAATATTAAATCAGAACTTAAAAACATCATGAAATTCATGAGAAAATATGTCTCTAAATATTCTAATTCTACTTTTTATCAACTTGAAATATGGAACGCTTTTGGAGTAAATCCTTTTTATTGTTTTAAATGCAATGCCAGAATGAAAGTTAAAAAAATATCATATTTTAATATACATACAGGCTCCATTTGCTGGAAAGAATATCGCTAAATAGCTGATTAACAATCAGCTTTTTTGTGCTGTCAATTTTAATCTTATTCAATTAATATATCTAATATGAATACAAAATAATTAACATTTTTTATTTTTTCAACAAATTTATCAAATTATAATTTCCTAAGAAATAAAAAAGGCTAAAGTTTTTATCCTTCAGCCTTTTCTTTATCAAAATCTATACCCTATTCCTACTCTTGCATTTACTTCTTTCTCTTTCTTATTCCCTATATCCATTCCTAAACTTGCATTATAGAATATTCCATTTTCCTGCTCATATTCTACTCTGCCCTCTAATCTTAATTTTGATTCTTTAAAATTTGGACCTTTTACTTTAAAGTCTGTACTATCTTTCATTCTTCCTGTTAATTTCGTATTATCTTTTCCTAGTACTCTTACATAACTTATTCCTGCTGTTGTATTTACTTTTCCTGACTTCGTTTTTATCTCTTTTGATATATCTACTCCTACTTCCATTTCTGGTACTAAATAGCTCTTTTTATCCATATCTATTGATAAAGAACCTGTTTTCTCTTTTACTTTATCCTGTTTTATATATGAATATGTTACTTTTACTTTTGGTTCTATTTTTGTTCCTTTTTCAGCTTCTATTGTATATTTTCCCTCTATATAGCCTGACATACTATTTGTTTTCATTTCTCCTGATGTATTTATTCTTTGATAGTTGTTCTCTATCACCCTTTTTACATCATATTCCCCGTATTGATATCCTAAGCCCCCTGTTAGCAAGAAATTCTCATATCTTCTTTTTCCATATATTCCTACATATCCTAAATTTCCCTTCACATCTGACAGATGCATATTTAATTTTTGTTTTGTTCCCCCTACTGCAACTCCTAATGAACTATTCTGCGCTATTCCATACTCTGCTGTTCCTAAAAGTCCTGTTGTTGTAAGCTCTCTTGAATAATTGATATTTAATTTCTCTCCTGCTACTTTGTGTTCTCTTCTTACTTTATCAAATTTATCATATCCATATATTCCATGACTTTCAACTATCCATTCTGATAATTCTGGCATTTTTGTCTTTAATATGTTATCTGTAAACAACCTTAAACTCTCATATGACATTTCCCCTCCATATGAATATGGATTGTTGGCATATATCTGATCTAATAATGATACCAGTTCCTTTAATGATTCTTCTTTTGTTTTATCTTCTAAATCTGTTGTCAGTCCTAAAATAGGAAGTTGATCTCCTTTTACTATTGAATCATATATCTCTCCTAATTCATCTTTATCTTTAATTTCATTATTTTTAGGAACTTCTGGTGTTCCTGGATTCTCTGTTCCTCCAGGTGTTTCTGGTATAGTTGGTATTTCTGGTTCTTCTGGAATAACTGGTATTTCTGGAAATAGATCATCCCATGTTTTTACTGCTATCTCTACATCTCCTGTTAATTCTCCATCTATCTGATGTTTTATTGCTGTATGCACTGATGAATGTGTTCCTATCTGTAAATCATAGAGATTTGTTATATCTGTCCCATTCATTGATATTATTGTTCCTACTCCTAGACCACTTGCTTTAAATATAATTTGAGCTCCTTCATGTAACTGAGCGTATGTAGATGGCTTATTAACATCACCAAGTTCAAGTATTATGCTCCCTTTATGATCATAAAGCGCATGTCCTTTTATTCTTCCTTGGTCATCTACCTGTGTTCCATCTAATCTCACTAAAAGACTTCCATCTTTTATATGAATATCTCCTGATAATATTTTTGCTGTTTCATAAGCTATTACTTTTCCTGATGTATTTATAGTTGTAAATCCATCTATTTCATGAAATAATCTTAGCTCTCCACCTTGTGTTCCATCTCCTAAATTTAAAATATTGTTCTTATCTTTTTCTGATTTTATATCCCCATTTATTATTACTTCATTTCCAATATTTACTATAGAATCTTTTCCAGAAATTGTAGTTAGTCCATTTATTACAGATTTTCCATCAATAGTTAAAGCTGCATTATTTCCTTTTATATTGATTACAGCATCTTCATTTTTAAGTCCTCCTCCATTAAATATTGTATCTGAAGCTGTTACTATTGAATTATTATTCAAAGATACTGCTGTTTTATATCCATTTACTATTGAATCTTTAAGATCCATAGTGACATTTTCTTCTACTGTAAGAACTGCATTTTTTATTCCTGCTCCATTTATTATATGATCAGAATAGCTCTTGTCTGAATCAATAGTTATATAGCTGTCTTTTCCTACTATATCTGTTTTATTGATATCTTCTACTTGAATAATATCAGTTACTGTTGCATTTAATATAGTCTTTCTTGAGTTATTGATTCCTAAAACATCATTGTTTAAATTTTTAGCAACAATTATATTCTCTATTATAGCATCTCCATCTATATCAAGCGCAATCTTGCTTTCTTTTAGTAAGTTTTCTTGAAGTTCTATATATGTTCCATAATTATTTTCTTTTGAAAGTATTTTTGCTTTTAAAAGTTGATTGGAATTGGAATTAAAATCATTTATAATAACTTCTTCAGATCCACTGCCAAAAATCTTTCTTCCAGCCATAACCCCATAGTTATTAACTTCTTCATCAAAATAATCTCCAGAAATAGCTGATTGACTTCCTTTTATCAAACCATTATTGTTGATGTTAAAAGTAATTCTGCCATTTGCAACTCCATTTCCTGACCTTGTTATATATTCTATATCTCTTCCTTTTTTAGAATTCGTTTCAAATATTCCTGATTTTAATTCTACATATCCTGAAATTGTCCCATTATTAATATTTAAATTTCCTCCTAATAGGCCATTTCCACTCTCCATTGCACTAACTGTAGCTCTAGCAGATCTATCATTTGTTCCATCTGATATGGCTTCTCCCCCTTTTAAACTTACACTTCCTAAAATTAATCCACTATTTTCTTCTATTTTTCCTTTTTTTATTCCATTACCACTTGAAACAAGTCCAGAATTTACATTTGAATAAGAATTATATGTTTGGTAAACAGGAGAGGCTTTTCCCCCTTCTACAACTACATTTCCTGAAATTATACCGCTATTATTTCCATTTCCTCCACCTAATATTCCATTTCCAGTATTAGTAACAGATATCGTTGCTGATGTATTGGCTGAACCAATAGATTCCCCTCCTATTATAGTTGCATGTCCCAAAACTGTTCCAGTATTATTTCCATGTAATTCTCCACTTATTCCATTTGCACTATATTGAGTAAAAATATATGTGTCAGATGTGCTTTCTGATTCAGATTTTCCTCCAATTAAAGTTGTGGCACCTGAAATTAGTCCACTATTATTTCCTGACAAATTTGAATTTATTCCATTCGCAGTATAAAAAGTACTAATTCTTGAGAGTGCTTCAGTTTTAGCGATGGATATATCTTGAGTTGCCATAGTATTTCCACCTGTTATAACTGCACTTCCTAAAACTGTTCCACTGTTATTTCCTAATAATTCCATATTTATACCATTAGCTGATTCTCTAGCTGTAATACTAGTATTAGCAATGCTTGCACTATTCATAATAATAGAATCTGCAATTCCGGTTCCACCTATTATAGTTGCATTGCCTAAAATTATCCCAGAATTATTTCCTAAGAAATTTCCATATATTCCATTTGCAGTATTTTCAGCTAAAATAGTAGTATAGGAATAGCTTGCGGTTGTAGGGTCATTAGCAATTCCAATTCCTCCTTCTATATTTGCATCTCCTAGGATTATGCCATTATTACTTCCTTTAGCATCTCCATGTATCCCATTTCCTGAATTTTTTGTTGTCATTTTGATAGAAGCTCTAGTAGCAGTAATAGTTCCACCTGTCAAATCTAGATTTCCCATTATTACTCCATTATTGTCTATAGTAGAGTTTACTCCTGTATTTATTCCATTTCCTTTACTTACTCTTTCAAGATCACCTGTAACATTATTTTCTTTGTAAGTAACAGAAATTATTCCACTATTAATTACTTCTATATTTTCTTCATTTATAAAAATATTTTTTTCATTATCTACAGCATTTTCATAAATAATCCCTTCATCATTTATAAAATCTTCTGTAATTTCTAAATTAGCACTCACACTTGTTGTAAGAACTATAAACAAGGCTCCCAATAACAATATTTTTTGTTTCATTTTTCACTCCTTAAAATTCTAAATAAATCTTTACTATTATAAAAAAATTTTCTTTAAACTGCCTCTATATTTTTTTAAAAATGATTTTAAAATATCTAAAACTTTTAAATATTTGATAATGCTTTTAAATTTCTACTTATAATTACTTTTTATAAATAGTTTATAATTAATAATGTATCTTAATCTTCCTACAATTTACGATTCTCTTTCTTAAAATTATTTTTTAATTTCTTACATTAATTATAAAAAGTAAAATAATTTTTTCTAATTCCTTTATTATCTCTAACTCCAAAAATTTGCTTTTAATATCAAAAATACCACATCTATAATAAAATTAAGGTAATATTAAAGCACATAAATCATATTCAATTAAACCTTTTAATACATATTTCTTTAATTCTTTATCAGTTAAATTCTTTTTTAAAACTATTTTTTTTATTTTATTTGTCTTTTGAAGTACAAGTATAAAAAAAATAGTAATACCTAAAATACTTATTAAATAATAAAAAAGAGAAGTTGCAAATAAAAAACTAATTAATGAAATTATTAATATAAATTTAATGTATATTATAAAAAAATGCCTATAGCTACTTATATCATCTTTTATATTATATGAAAATAATGTAACAAATAAGAATACAAAGAATTTTATCCCTAAAATATAACAAATAAAATTATAATTAATGATTAAAGAAAGCATATTAAAAAATATTACATTAATAAGAAAATATAAAAAAAATAAAAATTTTAAAAGATTATAATTCAGTTTTTCAAATTTATATTTAATCAAAAATATAAGATATATCTTTAAAATAATAACCATTGGTAAATACTTAAAAGATATATGTATCTTAAAATATAAGTTCATAAATAAAAATACCATAAATAAAGAATTAACAGACATCCATAAAAAAACTTTTTTTAAAAAATCATTAATTGTTTTTATACTTTCATAAATACCAATCTTTAAATAGTCTTCATTCATAAATTGGAACCTATTTTAGCACTCTTAAGTTTTTTTATATATGACTGATTGAATTCATATAAACTTAATAAAATTTTATTTTCATTATCCTTCGTTTTTTTCTTAAAAATTTTTCCTTGAATTAGTTCAATTATTTCATAATAATTAATATTTTTTTTTACAAGCATATATCCTCCTTCCTTTCCTCTAAAAGATTTTAAAATTTTCTTGCTTGTCAATGTTCTTAAAAGTTTTAAAGTTATATTAGGAGAAATACATAAACCACTACTTATTTCTTTAGAGCCTATTATCTTATCATTAGAAAATTTTGCTAAATAATCTAAGATTAAAAGAGCATATTCACTTTCTTTATTTATAATATTCATAAAATTACCTCCTAAATAAATTCTTAAATCAAAATCATTTTAAGTATACTATAATAATCATAATTTTTAAATAAACCAATTAAGTTTTTATCTTAATAGTTCATTTACTCATTCAAAATAAAATAAAATTGAATTGTTATTTTTTTTTATTTTTTATGATAAAATTTAGTGCTAATATTTTTCACTAAAAACTAAAGGAGATAATTAATTATGAATTTTAATTGTTTTATTTTGCTTAAAATCCTTACTCAGGGAAGATTTACAACTAATGAATTACTTAAATATTTATCTATTAATCCTTATTCACTTCAAAGAAATATAAAAAGCTTAAACAATTTTTTAGAAACTATGAAAATTTCTCCAATCCAAAAAGTAGAAAACTATTTTTATTTAGAAATAACAAAAGAAGAAAATAATAAAATTTTAAAAAAATTAAATATTTATTTTTCTCCCCAAAGGGAAGATTATTTATTTTTAAAAATTTTGATAAGAGGTTTTATAAATCTTGAGTATGAAGCTAATTATTTAAATATTTCTAGATCTACAATTGTTAGAGATTTTGCTAATGTTAGAGGAGTTTTAGAAAATTACAATATTAAAACTAGTTATAAATCAAATAAAGGAATTTTTATAGAAAGTAAAATCCCAAAAATTCATTATAAACTTTGTTTGGTAATTATAAAAATAATATTAGAAAGAAAATATATTCCAAGTAGATTATTTGATTTTATTCCTGAACTTAATTTTAACAATATAAAAGGGCAATATATTAAATTATATAAAATCTCAGAACATTTAAATATTAAAATGGGGGAATTCATATTTTCAAGCATTTATTCCTTAATTATTTTAAATAAATATTTTAAAAATATTCATATATTAGCGCTTAATAAAAGATTACAAAAAATATCTACTAAGGAAGATTTCCTTATTTTGAAAAAATATTTATCCCAAAAATTAGATATTGAAGAAAATATTTTAAATTATATTACTACAATTATTTTTGATATCAAATATAATTGTATTAATTTTTCTTTTTTTATTCCATATCGTAATAAATTCTTATATAAATTAAAAAAATACTTTAAAATAGATATAGAAATTTCTCCTAAAATAAAGAAAGCTATTTCAGCTAAATTATTTGTAAGCTCAATTAGGTATTCAAATAAAATTATGCATATAAGTACTTTCCATCCAAATGAAAATGATAAAATTATAATTAATATTATAGAAAAAATATTATCTGAATTGGAAATAACATATTACTATGGTGATATTTTACAACTCCTTCAAATAATAAAAACTTTATTAATAGAAAATATACTATCAAAAAAAATAAAAATTTTATTTTTAATTCAAGAATACTTAACATTAAATATTGAAGAAATATCAAAAAAAGTAAGAAAAATTAGTTCTAATATTGAATTTACAGTCAAACCAACTCTTTATTTTGAATATTTGGGTAAAAATATATCAAATCATGATTTAATCATTTCTGATTACTTAAATATGCCAAATATAAACAGAATAAAAATATTAAATTCTCTCGAATTAGAAACAATAATATATGATTTTTGTGTAAAAAAATCAATAGATATATTATAATTTAATAAAAAAACAAAAAAAGATTATTGTTATAAACAATAATCTTTTTTATATTTCGGATATAATTCATTTTTGTTTTTAAAATAATATATATTTGAATTATAAAAATATAAACAAACTTGAAATATTGATATTTTTAAAATACTTTGAGATAATTAATATAACATATTTAATATATATTAAAAAATTTATTTAGGAGGAGAGAATTTATGAAAAAAATATTGTCTATTTTTCTATTGTTTTTATGTTTTACTTTTATACATTCATCAGAAAAGTTGAATGAAGACAAAGTGAAATTAGAAAATATAGAAAAAGGAAAAAAAATTATTAAAGAAATAAAGAAAGAATTAAATGAATCTTTGGAAGAAAAAGTTTTTAGAGAATCAAATTCCAAATATTCTAAAGTTTTAGCAGCTGATAGAGCATTTGAAATTGGAAAGGAAAGACTTTTTTTTATAGAAAATGAAGAAAAAGAAATACTGGATATATCAAAATTTCTAAATTTAGAAATTGATAATAAATCTTTTTTAAGTCTTCAATTTAATGAAGTTCATAATCAATTCAACATTCAAAAAAAACAAATTGAACACTTAATAGAAGAAAATGAGAAATTATATAAATATCTAAAACAATTAGAAGAAATGGAGAAAAAATTATGAAAAGAAAAGAAATAGAAAAATCTTTGAAAAGATTCTTAAAGAAAAAAATATCTTACTCTTTTTCATTGTTAATATCTTTTTTAATAACAGGAGAAATAGCAATTGGAACGGAAGCAAACTACGAAAATATAAAAAAAGAGAAAAAAGAACTTTTAACAAAAATCAAAATAGAAAAAGAAGAAATAAAAGAAAAAATAAGAGAAAATGAAAAAATAATAAAGGAATATAACTATGACTTTATAGAATTAATAAGAAAAGGAAATTTTTATTCTAAACCTACTTTTTCAAGCAATCAAATATTTTTTTCAAATGAATTTCTACATAATGGAAAGTCAAAAAATAGAACTAAAAAAGAATTTGCAGAAACAATTCAAGCAGTAAATGAATATTTTGGAATGCAAAATTCAAAACTTAATAAAAGAAATAAAAATGAATTGAATATAGCTATGGATAAAATCTTGTCTGGTAATGGAGTAGTAATAGATGATTCACAATATAAAGAAACAATATTTCTTGGACCTAATATTAAACCTATTGAAGTAGGTTTTCCAAATATAAGTCCTGAAATTTCAGTAAATGTGTCATTACCTAATATAAATTTAGGAAGTTTTCCTACAACAATATCACCAACTTTAATTACTATGCCAACAATAACTGTAGTTACTCCTACAATGCCTATAACACCATCAGGAGTAAATGTAGTTGTATCAACTCCATCTCATGTTGAAAAAATAGAAATAAGTACTCCAGTAGTACAAACTCCTACAACACCAAGTGATAAAAATATAATTATAAATAGTCCTACAGTTCCAGCTGGATTTGAACCAACTACAATAGTAACACCTACAGCACCAAATATTCCAGTTATTGTCCCCCCAATTATGCCATCATTTGCTTCAAATGTTGTTTCAGGAGGAAATGGAACAGCTAACCATATTGATACTAGTACTTGGAGCAATGGTGTTATAGAAATGGTTGCAATAACAGGAGGAAATTTTAATCTAGTAAGAAATACTGCTAATACATGGACATATAATTATAGTGGGTACAATGGAGCCAATGTATGGGCCATAGGAAATGCTACCAGCGATCTCCATCCAGCTGTTGCAGTTAATGGAACATGGTCTAATTTAAGCAGAAGTTCAACAGTTTCTAATAACTCACAGTTAGGATTTCAAAAATTAGTAGGAAGTGCAACCCAATCAACAATGTTAAGTAATGCTACATTTCTTTATACAAGAGGAATGGAAAGCTCTACAGCTAATTTAGGAGAATTTGTACATATGGATATTCATGGTTCTGCTGATCCAGCAGGACAAAGGGCTGGATTGGTAATAGGAACTGCAGGACTTTCTAACCAGAATGCTATTCTAGCTGCCTATGATGATGCAGGAGATAATATCAACTGGACTTATGAAATAGCCAAAAATACAACAGCAGCTTCCTCTAGATATACTTGGATAAATAGTGGAAAAATAGTCATTGAAGGTGGAAATACTTCTTTAACTAATCATTATGATCATAGTTCTGCTGGACGAAAAGCTATAGCTATGAATACAGGTGAAGTTATTTTTCAACCATATTATGATGGAACTAATTATTTTCAAAAATATACATCTGCTTTTGTAATGTCTCTTAGCGGAACTGGAGTTCATCATATAATGTATAATGGAGAAACAGGAAAAATAAAGACATATACTGGAACTGCTTCTATTTTCTTATCAGGATCAAGTGGTTCTAATAGACCATTAAGTATTGTAAATAGGGGAATTTTAGAAATGTATGGACAAAACTCTGCAGGAATTTATTTAAAGACAGGTTCTGATAATGATCTTTATTTTGCTAGTCAAGATTTTGTATTTAATACAGCCAGCAATACTATAACAGCAGGAAGTTACAAGCCATTGAAATTATTTGGAGACAGTAGTATAGGGTTATATGGAGTAGCAACAGCAGGGTCTACAATTGGGAATTTTGCAGTTGATATTGGTGAAGTAGGTAAAGGAAATCAAAATTTTACAACTTCAACAGCTTCAGGAAGTACTAATGGAACAAATTTAGTAGATTATAATATTAACTCGAGTGGAGCAAATAGTAATATAGAAGGTACTTTTGGAGTAATTGCCAATGCGGCTATGAATCTTACAAGCCATCAGATAAGAATATATGACAAGACCGAAAAAAATGTTGGAGTATATCCTAATGCTGACATTGCACTTAATATAGGTGGAGGAGAAATTACTCTAAATGGTGGAAACAGTAATACTGGTATTTTGATTAATGGAAAGGGAAGTGTAACTTCTACAGGAAATATTTCATTGATTAATGGAATAGGGAATATGGCAGTTTATGTAAAAGGGGCTTCTTCTGGATTGGCAGAAGCTGTAACTGTAAATAAAATAACAGCTGCAAATACTGAAGATTCAGTAGTTGTTTATGGAGAAAGTGGAGCTAAAATTACAGCAAATGAATTAAATGTAGTTTCAAAGGTAGGAGCAAATCCAACAACTGTAAACGGAAAAGATACAGGAGCTGCTTTTGCTTCAGGCGCTAATACTATTATCACTTTTAACAGAGCAACAACTCCTGCAACTGCTAATATAGACATAACTGGATCAAAATTAGATGATGCAGATAGATATGTTGGATTTGGTGTTATGGCAACAGGTGGTGGAGTTGTCAATGCTAAAAATAACTATATAAAAGTAATTAATGGATCAACAGCAGCAGCATCTATAGGAACAAACTCTAATATAGACTTATCAGGAGGAACTGTAGAATTTGATGGTTCAGGATATGCTGTTTATTCAGATGGAGTAGGAAAAATAAATTTAAGTAATTCTAAAATGATTCTTAGAGGAAAAGCAACTGCATTTGATATAGATATGCTGGCAGGAACACCACCTGTAACATTAGATGCAAACTCAAGAATCCATGTAGAATCTAATGATGTTATTGTTTTTAGCTTAAAAAATGTAACAGGACTTAGTACAAGTGGATTGGAAACTAATGTAATTGGAACTATAGGAGCAGCTCTAGGAGGAATAAATCTTTCAAACCTTATAAATGCAAGTTTAGGTATTGATAAATATAAAATAGCTGCAGTTGATGGTGGAACAATTAATATTGGAAATCTGGATAAAACTGGAGTAGGTACAATAGGAGAGACTCAGGCTCAACAAGATGGAAACTTCTACTACAACAGATTCTTAGGACAAAGACTTGTGGCAACTGCAACAGGAAGTACAATTTCTGCAGTTCTTAATAATACCCAGGCTGCTAAATTTAACAATCAAGTAGTTGGATTAGAGATGAACTCAAGTAAATTGGCTACTTCTAATGCAGAAGCAGGAATAAATTTGGTTAATTCAACTATTATAGCTGATAGAGATGGCAGTGGTTCAGGAGCAATAGGAGCTTTTATAAACTATGGAGTTGTAACAGTAGATGGAACAAGTTCAATAAAAGTTGAAAAAGAAAGCAATGCTGCAAATGCACAGGCAGTAGGTATTTACGCAGTAAATGGAAGTAAAGTATCTAATGATGGAAATATTGAAGTAGGTGGGAATCAGTCTATAGGTATTCTAGGAATGGCATATAGAGAAGATTCTTCTAGTACTCCGATAGTTAATGAATTCGGTTTATCAGCAGTAGGTCAGGGAAAAGCCAGTATTATTAATAGCAATAAAATAATTCTTGATGGTACAGGAGCTGTAGGTATTTATGCATATAACAACAATGCTTTAGGAACAAAAGTTGATGTTACTGTAACAAATACAGCAGCTGGAGAAATAAAAGTTGGACATTCCAGTGGAGCTAATGCTGCTATTGGTATTTATGGGGATAAAGCGACTATTTCAAATCTTGGAAAAATATCTGTAGGTGATGGCGGAGTTGCTATCTATGCTAAAAATGGAACTGAGATTACAAATCTTGGAACTCTTGACCTTGGAGCAGATGCTATTGGAGTTATGCTTGATGGAACTTCAGATCTTACTGCTACTACTGTTACTCTTACATCAAATAATACTGGAACTCTTGGGAAAACTGGTATTTTTTATAAAGGTACAGGAGCAGAAACTAAAACTGTAGTAACATCTGTAGATGCTTCAGATTTTGATAAAGGAATTGCTATATATACTGAAGATATAAATATTACTTCTTCAAATAATATTTTAAATATAGGCAAAGATGGAGTAGGAATTTTTGTAAAAGGTAATATCAATAACACTGGAACAAATGAAGGAACAATTAATCTTGCATCATTAAAAACAGATGCTGTTGGAATGTATACAAAAACTTCTAACATATTAAATAATACAACTGGAGTTATCAATGTAAATGATATAACTCAAGTTGGAATGTATGCAGAAGGAATTAATGCTAAAGCAATAAATAAAGGTACAATTAATTTGAATACAGATGGAGCTACAGGAATATATATTAAATCTGGTGCTGCAACTGAACTTGATACTGGTAATAATATAGTATTCAATGGTAAATCAAGTATAGGAGTTTTCGCTGAAAATTCATCTGTAGATTTCAAAGATAGTCTTACTCTTTCAAGTACAAATGAAAATAAGAATATATTTGCATATGGTAAAGGTGCTGTTGTAGACATAGCTCCTGGTAAAACTGTAACTGTAGATGGAGTAGTAATGGCAGTAACTCCTGGAAATAAAACAGTAGGAATCTATCTTGAAAATGCTGGTGCTGCAAGTACATTTAATGGGACTACAGGACAGCTTGCTGTTATAAATGAAGCTGTAGGAATTTACTCTAAAGAAAATAATACTTTAAATGTGAATGTTACAGCTGATGGAGAAAAAACAACTGGTATATTTATTGATGGAGCATCGACTATATCAGGAACCGTAGCTGCTACAGGATCTACAACTGCAGGAGCAGTAGGAGTATATGGCAATGGAGGAGTTGTAACTATAGGTACAGGGGGACTTATTCTTAATACAAATGTTGGAAAAGGAACAGGAATGTATTTGACAGATGGCGCCTCTGCAGCTGGTGGAACAATAACTGTAAATAACACAGTAACTGGAACTAAAAATATAGGAGTGTATTATAGTAAAGGAACTGTAGCAGGAACTGTAACAAATAACTCAGCTATTTCTCTTATTGGAAGTGAAAGTATAGGAATATATGCAGCTGATGGAATAACTTTAGTAAATAATACTAATATAACATCAGCAGCTGGACAAAGTGACAGCATAGCTTCATATGTTGGAGAAAATTCTCAGTTAACTTCAACAGGAATTATCACAATGAATGATAATAACAGTATAGGAATGTATATAGAAGAAGGTAAAGGAATCAACTCAGGAACTATTGCAATGAATGGAACAGCAAGTTCAACAACTAAATCAGTTGTAGGTATGGTTGCTGAAGCTAAAATGGGAAAAACAGCTACTGCAGAAAATGCAGCTGGTGGAACAATATTAGCAGGTACTAATCTTGGAATGTATATAGGAGGATCAGGGACAAGCTCAGGTACAAATGCTGGAACAATAACAACTACTACAGGAACAGGAGTATATGTAGATGGTTCAGGAAATACTTTTAATGGAACTGGAGGAATTATTGCATCAGATGCAGTTGGAATTTATCTAAAAGATACAATAGCTAACACAGTAGCTAATACAGGTATTTTGAATATAACTTCAGGAGGAGTTGGAATATTTGGTAAAAATGCAAATATTGACTTTACTGTAAATGTTGCTGGAACTGGAGCAGTTGGAGTTGCAGCTGAAACTAATTCTATAATATCAGGAAATGTAACAACAGGAATGGGTTCTACTGGAGTATTTCTTCTTGATGATACAGTAACATTCAATGGAGCAGTTATAGAAACAGGAATAAGTGTACCAGAATCAGCCCCAGGATTAAATGATGCTAAAACATCAGTAGGAATACTGTTTCATACTGGAATAACTGGTACATACAATATGAGCAACGTGAGTGTAAATGCCAAAAATGGAGTAGGTATATATCTTGATGGAACTGGAATGACTCTTAACCATAATGGAAATGTAACTACTGAAGATGGAATTGGAATCTATGTTCCTACTGGAACTACTTTAGCTACAGGAACATCAACTATGAATATTAATGGTGGAACTGGAGTATATGTAGATGGTGGACTTGCTAATCTTGGAACAACAGGAAATCTTACATTTAATTTTGGAACTGGTGGAGGAATAGGAGTTTTTAATGATGGTGGAACTCTTAATCTTGGAAACAATATAACTGTTACTGGTTCAGGATCACTAGCAGCTACTTCAAATGGAAGCCTTAATTCAGCAGGAAATCTTAATATTGGAACTGCTGCAGTAGGACTTTTAGGAAAATATGATAGTAATTTAATTTCTTCACAAACACTTTCTAATAATGGAAATATAACAGTAATCTCAGGTGGAATTGGAATTGCAGCTACATTAGGAAATTCAATTCCAACTCACCTAGTCACAATAAATAACATAGGAACTATAAATGTTTCAGGAATATCAAATATAAGTGCTCCTTCTATTGGAATATATACAGAAACAGCTGATATAGTAAATACAGGAAATATTAATGTTGGAAACAGTGGGATTGGAATATACTCTAATCACAATGGGGTTATGACATCAGTGCAGAATAATAATATGACTATGACAGGAACAGGTGGTATAGGAGTATATATTAAAGGAGCAACAAATGGACTTACTGTAAATAATATAACTTCAACAGATTCAAACAATACAGGAGTAGTTCTTGAAGGAGTAATATCAAATATAAATATAGGAACTGTTGCTTTAAGAAATGAAAGTGTAGGAGTAATGGCAACATCAGGAACAGGTTCTACAATAAATGGAACTATTACAGTTGGAGATTCAAGTACATCTAAAAGTGCAATAGGAGTAGTAGCAAATACTGCCTCTAATGTAACTTTAGCTGGAACAACAACAGTTACAGCTGGAACAGGTGGTATAGGAGTATATGCTGAAGGAGCTGGAACAATAGTTACAGTTGCGAATACAGCTAATATTACAGTTGGTACAGATGGAATATATATGTATTCTAAAGATGCTACATTGAATTTTAGTGGAAATATCACAGCTAATAATCAAATAGGAATAGTAGCAGATGGTGGAACTATTAATGCTATGGGAGCATCAACTATAACAGTTCAAAATGGTGGTATAGGAGCATATGTAAAAAATAGTTCTCCAATATTTAATGGAACAACAATAAATATTCAGGCAGGAAACATTTCTAAATATACAACTGGAATTTATTATCAAAATGTTTCAACTTTAGGAACTTTACCAGTTATTAATCAAACAGGGGATTATAGTATTGGAATGATTTTAGATAATTCTTCTATTATAACAAATTCATTAATTTCTATTGGGAATAATAACACTAATCAAGTAGCAAAAATGATAAAAAATAGCTCTAATTTTACAAGTAATAATATTATACAAGTAAATGGAGATAAAAACATAGGAATATATGGAAGTGAAAGTTTATTGAATATAGGAACAGTTCAAGTAGGAGCTTCTTCATATAGTGCAAACAAAGAAAATTCTTCTATTGGAGTTTATCTAAAAGATGGAAAATATTTAGGAAATAACAGCATTATAGTTGGAAATAATAGTATAGGAATATTTGGAGAGGATATTACAACAGGAAATTATATCAGATATAGTGGTAATTCTCTAGTAGTTGGAAATAATGCCTTAGGTATCTATGCAGCAGGAACAGGCCAAGGTTCAAAAGACTTAACTGTTACAACTACTAATGGAATAACAATTGCTAATGATGGAGCAATAGGAATATTTGCTAAAAATATAGATTCATCTATCAATAGTAATATATCTGTAGGAACAGGAACAAGTGTAGGAATAGCAAGTGAAGGAAATGGAAATTTACATTATAATGGGACATTAAGTATTGCTAACAAAGGAAATTCTACAGGTTCAATAGGAATATACAAAGTTAATGGTAGTGGAACAGTAACTACAAATGGAGTATTCAATATTGGAGAAGGAGGTTATGGGATATATTTAAAACAGTCTGACCCTGATTCTTCTGTTATATTAAATAATAATTCTAATATAATTTTAGGAGAAGCTGCAGTAGGTATATACTCTTCTGGGAATAATATTGTAAACAATAATGCTAATATAACTGTAGGGACTACTTATTTAGGGCCAAATGGAGACCATGACCAGGTAAATAGTCATTTCAATTCTATAGGAATTTATCTAGCAAATAATAGTAAGGGAGAAAATACAGGAACAATAAACATTATAAATGATCATTCCTTAGGAGTTTTTGGAATAGGAAAAGGAACAACATTTACAAATAAAGGAACAATTAATATTGACAATGGTGCGATGGGAATTTTAGTAAGAGAAGGAGCTATAGCAATAAATGAAGTAGGAAGCCATATCAATATAGGAAACTTAAAACCTATCTGTTTAACTCCATCAATAGGAATGGCAGCATACAATGGAGGTGAAATATATAATAAAGGAACAATAACTGTTAATGAAGGAATAGGAATGACTGTTAATGAAGGATCAGTTCTTTCAAATACAGGTACTATTTATGTAAATAATGGAATAGGAATACAAGGAAATGGTATTATTTATAATAATGGTCAAATAATTGTAACAGGAAGTGGAAGTGATATTACACTGGGAGGTCCTCCTGCTAATATAGGAAGTATAATTATAGATTCCAATGGAAATATTACTATAAATGGAAATTATGTTGCAGTTGGAGGAACATTAACAACAACAGGATCAATTATTGTTAATGGAGCTTATGTAGATGTGACAACTGGAATTCCTATGTTTAATTCCGCTAATGTAAATGGTGAGGTTAATATATTGCCTAATTTTGCTATGACAGGAAATGGAATTTCATATGAAATAAAAGGATTTTTAAGTACAGCAGCGGGAACAATAGATGAGAGTAAATTAACTCCAATAATTTCTCCATTATTTGTGGCTAAAGTATCTAATAATGGAGATTTAATAATAGTAAAAAGACCATATGCTGATTTAACAATAGGTTCTCAATTTGATGCAATGGATAAAGGTCTTGATAATATTCTTGCAAACAGTGGTGGAGAAGGAAAAGATGCTGAAATTTTAAAAGGATTAAATACTTATCTTGCAGGGTTATCAAAAGAAGAATTTAAAGAAGAAGCATCAAAAAAAATTGCTGAATTTAGAGGGGATATTTATGCAACTATTCAAGGAAGAATGCAAGATATCAATAAAGCTTTTAGTAATTCTTTTTATGAACTTGAATCTTCATATAATTTAACTAAGGACAGTAGTAAATATAGTGTTATCTATACTGATGGAAACTACAAAGATCCTACTGTGGGAATAGACGATTATGATTATAAGATAATGGGTATTCTTTATATGAAAGAAAAAGAAGGAACAGAGTATGGAAGTAAATATGGATACACATTAGGATTTGCTGGATCAAAGTTTAAATTTGATGATGGTGGTTCAAAAGAAGACGTATATTCTTTAAGAGCAGGAACACATAGAATTAAAAATTTAAATGATGAATATAAAATATCATGGTTATCTAGAGTAGAATTGGGATACAACAGGCATATAGCTAAAAGAAAGCTCAATCTTCATGAAACATTTGAGAACAAGGGAGAGTATAATACTTATTCTGTAGCGTTTGACAACAGGATTACTAAAGTTATATATACAGACTTGTCTAAACAGTTAGATGTATATGCTGATCTAGATTTAGAATATGGAAAAATAGATGGCTTTAAAGAAAGTTCTGGAAGCAAAGGTGGGTTAGAATTACAAATCAAGAGTAATGATTACCTAAGTGCACAAATAGGAGCAGGAGTAAAAGCATCTCAAAGAATTTATACAGTAAATGATATATCTGTAAAAGTAACAGCAGATGTAAAATATGCATATGAATTTGGAGATAACTATGATGGAAACAAAGCAAAACTTAAAAATGGAGGAGAAGGATATTATAGTTTAATCACTCCAGAAGAAAAAGAAGGAAAACTAACAGGAAAAGTTGGTCTTACATTAGAAAAAGCTAACCATATGGGGATGACATTTGAAATAGAAGCAATGGATGAAAGTAATAAACAAGATTCATCTATTAAATATGGAGTAAGATTTAATTACAAATTTTAACAAAATAACCTGTCTCTTAAAGAGACAGGTTATTTAAAACAAAACTATAAGTTCCTTAAAATATATAAATTGGAGAAAAAATGGAAATAAAATTTAAAAAAAGAGGAAGACTTTTAGGAAGTGGAAAAAAAAAGAAAATTATTTTAGGTATAAGAGTTACTGAAGAAGAATTTGAAACAATAAAAGAAAAACTTTTTATATTAAAAACTAAATTTAGTACAAATAAAAACATAATTTTATATATGTTCAAAAAGTATGCTGAATTTGAAATACAAAATAAAACAGAATTGGATAAACTCCTTCTTAAACTATTAGCTACTGAATTGACTAAAAAGAAATACCTTAAAAAGGAAAAAATACAACTAAAAAAATTCTATGAAGAAATAAAAAATAAAGGAACAACAAATATTTTCAATATATAAAATTTAAATAAGGAGAAAAAATGGAAATAAAATTGACAAAAGAAGAATTAAAAAAATTAAATGGAAATAAAGATAGTATAGCTCAATTTTTAGTAAGGAAAGCTATACTAATAGAAATGAAGAAAAAAGAATACACAGAGGATGAGAAAAAATATTTAGAAGAAATAAAGCTCAATTGGGAAATAGAATTTTATTTAAATTCAATAGCTGAGAGAACAACTCAAGTATTTAACCATGAACTTTTAGAAATGTATAAAAATAATGCTGAATTATTAAAAGATAAAAATACAGTAGAAATATATCCCCAACTATATCAAGCTCTATTTAATCAAAAACTTGGCGAAGAAAAAGTAAATGTAATAAATCAAATAATTGAAAAATATAAAATAAATAATATATTAAAAGAATATATAGATATACAGGAAAAAAATAAAAAAGACAAATAAAATTTAAAAATTAAATATACTACTAGATATTTCTCTAGTAGTATATTTAGCTACCTATTTTAATACTAGATATCCATTTTAAAAATTGATTAATTTTTAATAAAAAAATAAAATATTATAAAAAAAGATACTTTTAGAACTATAAAATAAGGGGAATATATGAAAATAAAAAAATATTATAGATTATATGGATGTCGTTTTACAGAAGAAGAATATAAATTTATAAAAAATAAAATAAAAGAGATAAACAAATATAAAGAAAAAAAAATTAGTAATACAGAAATTTTATTAAAACTTTTTACCCTTATGTTAAAAAAAGAAACTTTATAAAAGGTAGGTTTAGATGAAAGAAAGCGATTTTATAAAAGAATATAAAAAAAGGAGAAAATTAAAAAATTTAAAAATTGTAAAAGAAAAAATAGAGATTTTTTGGCAAACTTTTCTAGAAGGATTAAAAGAAGATGAAAAAATTATTTTTAAAGGATGGGGTTCCTTTAAAATAAAAGAAAAAAAAGAGAAAATATTTAAAAATCCTAGAACACAAAACATAAAAAAAATAAAAACATCTAAGAAAATAGTATTTAAACAAGGAAAAATATTAAAAAATAAAATGTCTAAAGAAATATAAAAAAATAATTTTTTGAAAGGACTAAAAATGTTTAAAGATATATTTGAAAATGCTTTAGCGCATATAACAAAGCTGTTTTAATTACAATATAAACAAATAATAGGACTAACTGTAAATAATATAAAATAAACAATACAATTAAAATAATTATTTGGTAGAGGGATTATGATAAAAGATAAACTTATTTATGATGCTAAAATTGGAGATCTAAATGCTATAGAAGAAATTTTTAGAAATTTTGAAAAAATATTGCTATATCATGGAAAAAAATATTTTATTTTAGGAGGAAATAAAGATGATATTTTTCAAGAAGCCTCAATTGGTTTAATAGAAGCAATCTCATCCTATGATAGTAATAAAAAGCAATCATTTGAAAGTTTTGCATTTTTATGTATTAAAAGACAACTCATCAAAGTAATAAGAAATTCAAATTGTGGTAAAAATAAGTTTTTAAATATGGCCATTTATGAAAATAAATTAGATTCTTTCTCTTATAAAAAAAAATCTGTTAATTTCTATAATCCTGAAGAAATTTTATTAAGTAAAGAAAAAATAAAAGAGTTGTACATTTATTTAAAACATAAATTAAGTCAAAAAGAAAAAGAAATATTCAAATATCTAATAGCAGATTTTACTTACATAGAAATAGCAAAAAAGCTAAAAAAAGATATAAAATCAATAGATAATGGAATTCAAAGAATAAAAAATAAAATAAAAGAATTTGAATCAAAATATGAAAGTTAAAAAATCTTGAATATTAATAAAATTACTTCTAAATTAATATCAACTACTATTAATTTTAGAAGTTTTTTATTTTCTAAAAAATATCTTTTAAAATAAAAGTTTTACTTCTAGTAACTCTTTAATAACTACTAAATATTATGTTAAAATTTATATTTTATTAAAGCATTGAAAATATAGAAAAATTATGTTATTATTTAATATCTAAATACGATATCGTATTTAGATATTAAATAATATTTTAATTATGGAGGTTGATCAATATGGAATTAATTAAAAAAGATATTTTAAGAAAAATATTTTTAGGTTTTATTCATATTCATATATTACGTCATGCATATAAAAAACCTTTTTATGGTTCTTGGTTAATTGAACATCTAGGAAAACATGGATATATAATTAGTGCAGGAACAATCTATCCAATATTATATAAACTTGAACAAAATAAAGTTATTACAGCTAATAAATTATTAGGGGAAGATGGTAAATTTAGAATTTACTATTCCATAACTTCTTTAGGCATTGAAATTTTAAAAGAAGCTGAATATCAAGTAAAAATATTAGCTAATAAAAGTTTAGAATTGTAATAATCTTATAAGGAGGGATGAAAATTTTTCAAATATCAGTTGAAAATATAACTGTTAAATTCGCAGAAAAAGAAATTTTAAAGAATTTTTCTTTAAACATTAAAGAAGGAGAAAAAATTCTTATTTGTGCCCCTTCTGGAAAGGGAAAAAGTACTCTTCTTAAAATTCTTATGGGCTTTGAAAAAACTAATCTTGGTAAAATTTTTATAGAAGGGTTAGAATTAAATGAAAAAAATATAGAAAGTATAAGAGAAAATTTAGGTTATTTATCTCAAAATATTCACTTTCAAAATCTAAAAGTATGTGAATTAATAAATCAGATTTTTAATTATAAAAATAATAATAAAAAATTTGAAATTAAAAGTAAAATAAATTCTTTAATAGAGTATTTTTCACTTGAAAAAGATATACTTCAAAAAAAAGTAGAGAATCTCTCAGGTGGAGAAAAACAAAGAATAGGATTTATAATAATAATTTTATTAGATAAAAAAATATGGCTCTTAGATGAAATAACTTCTTCTTTAGATCAAAGTATGAAAGAAAAAGTAATAGAGTACATCATTAATACTACTAAAACAATTGTTATGGTTTCTCACGATAAAATAAAAGGATTTGAAAGGTTTAGGAGGATTGAATTGTAATGACAGCAGATATAAACTTCTTCTCATTTATTTATTTTGGATTACTTATTGTTCCTATTTTATTTATTATGAAAAATTTAAAAATTCATTATTTAAAATCAACAATATTTTCTATTTTCCAAATGATTATACAGCTTTTTTTGGTTGGATTTTATCTTCAATATATTTTTAAATATAATAATTCTTTTATTAATACTTTATATTTATTTTTTATGATTTTAACAGCAACTTATACTGTTTTAAAAAGTATTTCATTAAAAGAATTGAAACTATATATTTTAATATTTATTTCAATTTTTACGCCTTTAATATTAAACATTTTTCTTTTCAACGTTCTTTCTATAAAACTTAGTTATATCTTTGATGCTAAATACTTGATTCCTATTTCAGGAATGATTTTAGGAAATATATTAAATGGACTTATAGTAACTTTAAATGACTTTTTAGATAATTTCATAAAAAATGAAAACGAATACTTGCTTTCTATTTCTTTTGGAGCAACAAAAAATGAAGCAACAAAACCTTTCATAAAAAAAGCAATAAGTTTATCTCTAAAACCAAGTATAGCCTCAATGTCAAGTATAGGCATAGTTGCTTTACCAGGAATGATGACAGGACAGATATTAGGTGGCTCTCTTCCTATGCTTGCTATAAAATATCAAATACTTATAATGCTTGCTATATTTAATTCAAAATTTTTTTCAACATTCATCTTATTAGAATTAATTAAAAAAAATTATATTGATAAATTTTTAATTTTTGATAAAAGGATAATTTCACAAAAATAAAAAGCATTATATAATTTTGAGAAGTGCATAATAGCACTTTTTTATTATACTTAAAAATATGTAGTAAGGTTTTGAGTTGATGGATATGGGAAATTACTATTAGAAAACTTTCTTTTATTCAAAAATACTTGTCATAAGTTAGAAGTGACAAGTATTTTTTTTAGCAAAATTAGCACTTAAATTTTATTTTCTCTTTCCTGATTGTTTTTACTTGCTATAAATGTTATAATTGCATATATACGACAAGTAAATTATTTTTTAAATTTTTTCACTCTCCAGGATAAAATTTTTTATATTTGAATTTTTATTTCATTTTAACTTCCTGGATTTATGTTTTTTTATTTCAAGGAGGTTAGCTATGAAAAAAGAGGGAGTTATATTTTTTAATGAAAATTTAAAAAGATATGATATAGGTTTTCTTAAAGAAACTGATGGAGAAAATTATGGTGGACTTCATGCTGGAGATAAATTTGAATGGAGCAATAGTGAATCTTTTAAATGGGAAGCTGTAAGAATTGAATATAATTCTGATAATGATACCTGGTATTTAATAGGAGAAAATAATGTTAAATATCCTGTCTGGGAAAATATGTTAGTAAGAATTTGAAAATAATTTCTTTCTAAAGAAAAACATACATAATTTTAAAGTTTATGAAAAAAATGACTTTATAAAATCTATTTTAAGAGCTTTTAAAAGGCATAGCCTACCTACAGTATACATCGTTTTTAAGGAGAAATAATGGAAAGTGTAAAATATATAAAAGAAGATGATCTAAAAAGAATAAGGGAAGTACTGAAGTATAAAAATAAACCTGTTATCCTAGAACTTATAAATTTTGGAGTAAATGTAGCTCTTCGTATTTCAGATTTACAGAAGTTGAAATTTGAAGATATAACTAAAGATAATAAAATAATTCTTAGAGAACAGAAAACAGGAAAAGTAAGAGAGATCCAGCTTAATAATACCTGTGTAAAAGCTGTAGCTAATCTAAAGAAAGTTTATAAGGAATTGGGATATCCTACAGATAAAGGCTATCTTTTTAAATCTCTATATAGAAAATATGTAAAAGAAAAAGAAGATCATTATATAACTAAATCAGGAGTTAATGATTACCTGGCTTATTTAAAAGATCTTCTTAATATAGATTACCCTATTGCTTCTCACTCACTTAGAAAGACATGGGGATATACAGTTTATAAGAAAACTCATAATATTGCTCTTGTTATGAAAGCACTTAATCATACATCTGAAGCTGTTACTCTTAGATATATTGGTATAGAGCAAGAGCAACTTGATGATACTTATTTAAGTTTTGAAATATAAAAAAAACTGAATTATTTTCAGCTTTAAATTATTTAATGTAACTATTTAGTAAAAAAATCCATTATATTTATTCCTGCTCTAGTCCTAATTCATATAAAAAGACTTGTTCATTGAAATAGATTTTCAAAATATTGTTAAGTGATGAATGCAATAAAAGCGTTGGACTTTAACCCAACACTTTTATCTACCAGTTATGGTAATATATTCTTGAACTCATTTGTGAAAAATCGTATTTGTTCTCCATATTCTTCTATGCTTTTCTTTACTTCATATAGGTAAGTATTTATTTTCTTATTTTGTGGTGCAACCTTTGCGGTTTCAGTGAAAAAAATCATAGAAATCATCAATTGAATAATTGCAAAAGTCATCGCTACTTATTTTGATGCTATATACTACACTATCTAGGCATCGATAATTTTAGAAAGTTTTTCATTGGTTTAGTGAAAAGTGAAGCTACAATAGCTATTACCATCCAAAACCCAATTGTAATTTCTCTATTATTAAAAATTTCTTGTAGCGTTTCTAAAGTATACTCTTTATACGGATTTACATTTTTTTGATATTTCATTATACCATGAATCGCTTAGTCAATTCACTCAAAAACAATGTCATCAAGATAACTCAGACTATAAGTTTTACTGCTTTGTAGTGTAACATCTGTCCTACTACTTTTAACAGCATTCCCGCCTCCTCAAATTCTAGTTTATTTCTATACTATATTTTCTTATTTATATACTTTACTTCTATGTTCAAAATCCAGTGCTATTATTATAAGTTTATCATCTTCTATCTTTACTAGCAATCTGTAATCCATTATTCTATATCTCCATAACCCTTTTAAATTTCCTGTAAGAGCTTTTCCATGTTTACGTGGGTCTTCTATTCCTAATAAATTTTTTCTAATATAACTATCTAATAACAATTTTGTAGCTTTATCTAATTTTTTTATTTTCTTTTGAAGTTTCTCATCAATAAATAACTGATACATTATAAATCCCACTCTTTTACTGCTTCTTCATAGGGTACCAATTTTGCTTTGCCTTCAGCTTTTCTCATTTCATAGTTTTTTAATATTTTAAGATCATATTCATCTTCAATATTACTAAATATAAGTTCTTTTACATATTGTGATATATTTGTTCCTTTACTTTCTATATACTTTCTTATAATCTCTTCTTCTTCTTCATTAAATCTTATTGATATAACAGCCATTTTTTCAACTCCTTTGATAAAGCTATTTTTATATATTGTATTACATTGTAAACAAAAAGTCAATATTATTTTATATAAAATAGTTAAACAAGCTATACTCCCAATTTTAAATGTAAAAACTTATGAAATATGTTTTTTAAAAAAGACTATAAAAAATAACTTTAAGTTTTTTAAATATTTAAGAATAAAATCTAGGAATCTATAAGTATATAATATATATTTACTAGGATTGAAAGTATAAAATTAACTTTTTTATCATTTTTACTATATATTTTATTCATAATTCAGTTTTAAATATAGTATCTTGTATTTTTTTAATTTTTCAACTATTATATACAACTACTTTTTTTATTTGTTATATGGTATAATATTTCAGATAGAAATTTTCACAAACACTGTTTGACATGGTCATTCAGAAAAATATAATTATCATATAGGGGAGAGTTTTATCAATGAATCAAAAAGGACAGGAAGTTAAAAGAATAAAAGAAAAAGATTTAGAAAATATTAGAAAATATCTGGGAGAGATTAATAAAATTGGTTTTCTTAGTTTTATTAATATTGGAGTAAATGTAGGACTTAGAATTTCTGATCTAGCTCAACTTAGATTTGAAATGATTAATTCTAACTGGGAAGTTACTATAAAAGAAAAAAAAACTAGGAAGATTAGAACTATTGCTTTTAATAAGACCTGCCAAAAAGCCATTAAAGAATTAAAAGCTTATTATAAGTCTATAGGCTTCTCTACAAAAGAAGGTTATATATTTAAAAGCCTTTCACGTTATAATATCAAATATAAAATTGATAGCCCTGTTAGTGTGAATGGAATAAGTCAAGAGTTTCATAAATTAAGAGATATGTTGAATATAGAATATCCTATTGGATCACATTCTCTTAGAAAAACATGGGGATACCATGTATACAAAGGAACTTTAAATATTGCTCTTTTGATGAAAGCTTTTAATCACTCATCAGCAGAACAAACATTAAAGTATATTTGTATTGAAGAAGAAAATATTACTAAAATTTATCCCCAATTTGAAATTTAATATAAAAAAAGAAAAGAAAAGGCTAAAGTTTTTATCCTTCAGCCTTTTCTTTATCAAAATCTATACCCTATTCCTACTCTTGCATTTACTTCTTTCTCTTTCTTATTCCCTATATCCATTCCTAAACTTGCACTATAGAATATTCCATTTTCCTGCTCATATTCTACTCTGCCCTCTAATCTTAATTTTGATTCTTTAAAATTTGGACCTTTTACTTTAAAGTCTGTACTATCTTTCATTCTTCCTGTTAATTTCGTATTATCTTTTCCTAGTACTCTTACATAACTTATTCCTGCTGTTGTATTTACTTTTCCTGACTTCGTTTTTATCTCTTTTGATATATCTACTCCTACTTCCATTTCTGGTACTAAATAGCTCTTTTTATCCATATCTATTGATAAAGAGCCTGTTTTCTCTTTTACTTTATCCTGTTTTATATATGAATATGTTACTTTTACTTTTGGTTCTATTTTTGTTCCTCTTTCAGCTTCTATTGTATATTTTCCCTCTATATAGCCTGACATACTATTTGTTTTCATTTCTCCTGATGTATTTATTCTTTGATAGTTATTCTCTATCACCCTTTTTACATCATATTCCCCGTATTGATATCCTAAGCCCCCTGTTAGCAAGAAATTCTCATATCTTCTTTTTCCATATATTCCTACATATCCTAAATTTCCCTTCACATCTGACAGATGCATATTTAATTTTTGTTTTGTTCCCCCTACTGCAACTCCTAATGAACTATTCTGCGCTATTCCATACTCTGCTGTTCCTAAAAGTCCTGTTGTTGTAAGCTCTCTTGAATAATTGATATTTAATTTCTCTCCTGCTACTTTGTGTTCTCTTCTTACTTTATCAAATTTATCATATCCATATATTCCATGACTTTCAACTATCCATTCTGATAATTCTGGCATTTTTGTCTTTAATATGTTATCTGTAAACAACCTTAAACTCTCATATGACATTTCCCCTCCATATGAATATGGATTGTTTGCATATATCTGATCTAATAATGATACCAGTTCCTTTAATGATTCTTCTTTTGTTTTATCTTCTAAATCTGTTGTCAGTCCTAAAATAGGAAGTTGATCTCCTTTTACTATTGAATCATATATCTCTCCTAATTCATCTTTATCTTTAATTTCATTATTTTTAGGAACTTCTGGTGTTCCTGGATTCTCTGTTCCTCCAGGTGTTTCTGGTATAGTTGGTATTTCTGGTTCTTCTGGAATAACTGGTATTTCTGGAAATAGATCATCCCATGTTTTTACTGCTATCTCTACATCTCCTGTTAATTCTCCATCTATCTGATGTTTTATTGCTGTATGCACTGATGAGTGTGTTCCTATCTGTAAATCATAGAGATTTGTTATATCTGTCCCATTCATTGCTATTATTGTTCCTACTCCTAGACCACTTGCTTTAAATACAAGCTTAATATATATTAATGACTTATTCAACTTACTAAGTTCAGCTGTTACTTTTCCTTTATGATCATAAAGTGCATGTCCTTTTATTCTTCCTTGGTCATCTACCTGTGTTCCATCTAATCTCACTAAAAGACTTCCATCTTTTATATGAATATCTCCTGATGATATTTTTGCTGTTTCATAAGCTGTTACTTTTCCTGATATATTTATAGTTGTAAATCCATCTATTTCATGAAATAATCTTAGCTCTCCACCTTGTGTTCCATCTCCTAAATTTAAAATATTGTTTTTATCTTTTTCTGATTTTATATTCCCATTTACCATAACTTCATTTCCAATATTTACTATAGAATCTTTTCCAGAAATTGTAGTTAGTCCATTTATTACAGATTTTCCATCAATAGTTAAAGCTGCATTATTTCCTTTTATATTGATTACAGCATCTTCATTTTTAAGTCCTCCTCCATTAAATATTGTATCTGAAGCTGTTACTATTGAATTATTATTCAAAGATACTGCTGTTTTATATCCATTTACTATTGAATCTTTAAGATCCATAGTGACATTTTCTTCTACTGTAAGAACTGCATTTTTTATTCCTGCTCCATTTATTATATGATCAGAATAGCTCTTGTCTGAATCAATAGTTATATAGCTGTCTTTTCCTATTATATTTTTTATGTTACTCCCTTCACTTGGTTTTTCTACTTGAGCTATATTTGTTACTATCGCATTTAATATTATTTTTTCAAAAATATTAGTTCCTAAATCTGTATTATTTAAATTAGTAGCTGTTATAATATCTTCAATTATTATATCACCTTCTGTATCAAGGGCCACCTTTAATCTATTTGAAGAATCTTCTAATATATTTATATATGTTCCATAATTTTTTTCGTTTGTTATTATTAATATATCTAGTACTTTATCAATTTTAAAGTTTTCTTTATTTTCATGTTTTAATAACTCCATTCCATCACTAAATATTTCTCTTCCTGCCATAATTCCATAGTTGTTTGCAACTCCTAAAATGCTCTTTGCTGCTATAGCACTTTGAGACCCTTTTATTATTCCTTTATTTACTATATCACTGCTTATATTGCCATTAATGGCAATTCCATTTCCTGAAAAATTAGTATCTTCATAATCTTTATACTTAATTCCATTATTTTCAGAAATTCCTGAATTAGCATCAATATATCCTGAGATTAGTCCATTATTAATTTTTATTTTTCCATATATTCCATTAGATGTAGTATTAGTATCAGTATAAGCATAAGCATAACTAGTAGAATCTTTATTATTTACACTAGCATCTCCACCTCTTAAAATAGAATTTCCTAAAATACTTCCAAAGTTTATTCCAACATTTCCATATATTCCATTTGCTGAGTTTATTGCATAAGCAATAGAATCACTATGAGTATTAAAGCTCCCTGTAGCAATAGTTTTTCCTCCCATAAAAATACTACTTCCTACAATTAATCCATTATTTACTCCTACTTCCCCATATACCCCATTTACTGAATCAAAAGTATTACTACTAGCATTAGCATTAGCACTAGCTTTAATACCAACAATGGCAATAGCACTTCCACTTTTAAGACTAGCATTTCCTATAATTAACCCATCATTTACTCCTACTCTTCCATTTACTCCATTTATTGAGGTAGTAACATTAGCATTAGTATGAACATGTGAGGCACTATTACTAGTAATATAAATATTCCCTGCTGTAAGAATAGCATTTCCCAAAATAATACCATTATTTATATCTAAACTTCCAGTAATTCCATTTACTGAATCAATTGTATTAACAGTAGTAGTTTCTGCTATAAGGACAGCATTTCCTGAGATTATCCCTTTATTTACTCCCACTTTTCCACTTACTCCATTTGCTGAATTAGTTATATACTTAGGTGTAATAATACTACCTATTATTACACCATTATTATTAAATAACGAACTTCGATTTACAGTTATTCCATTTCCTTTATTTTGAAGACTTGAAAAATCTATAATATCTTTCTCTGTGTAATTAACAGAAATAATACCATTATTGATTGCTATAATATTCTCTCCTTTTACAATAACATTCATTTCATTTTCTTTATTATTTTTATAAGTGATAAAATTATTATTTATAAAATTTTCTGTAATTTCTAAATTTGCATTTATTTTAGTTAATACAATTAGAAATAAAACTAAAAGTAATATTTTTTTTCCAACCATTTTCATTCCTCCTGAAATTATCTCTATTTTATATTTAAACTATAAATTATGATTTACCTTTGCATTTCTTAATTTTATATTTTAAATTTTTCTATTAGTTTAAAATAGTATAAAAAATACCTAGTATATAATTTATTCTAATAATTAAAGTATACTATTTTAATTATATTTTTTAAATAAATCACTTAAGTTTTTATTTTAATAATTCAATTATTTATTAAAAATAAAACTGAAATGAATTATACTTTTATACTACAATATTTATTAAAAATATGATTATAGTTATCAAAAAATAGAAAATTCGATATTAAAAAATGGATTTAATAACATTATTTGAAAGAAATTTTAAACTGAAAATAATTTATACAGTTAAATTATTGAACTCATAGCAATTAAGAATAATTCATATTTGATTATTAAGTAAAACTTTTTTAATATATTGACGTTTTTTATCTAAAAAGCTATAATATAGCATCATAAAAACTTTTAATTTAAGGAGAAAAATGCCATATACTACCAAAAATACTATAAAAAATTCAATAAATAATACTAAAAATACTATTACTTCTGAAAATTTTAAGAGAAAGGAATATGAAAATACAAGTTTCAATCATTTAGATAATATTAGATATTTGTTAGAAGATCAATTCATTAAACTCGAAGAACTAAATAATAATTCCCTTAAAGATATTGAAGAAATTGAAAAACAAATTTTTAATCAAATTAAAAAAAATATACAAAAAGGAAAAAAAAATTATATAAATAAATTTTTTGTTTTCAGTGTCAATATTTTTGCAATAATAGGTGCATTATTTAGTATTTTTATTTGTCTCCAAGGATTAAAAATAATAGTTTTATAATTAAATCGCTGAAATAATTGATATTATTAATTTTTTAAATTGATAAAAAGATTTTTTTAAATAAATTCTTTTTATTTGACTTTTATCTTATCTTAACATTATAATTCATATGTAAATAAAATTATATAACAATAGGAGGTCACTCATGACTAAAAAAGAATTTATTGATTTGTATTTTGTAAAAGGAGAATTTGAAACTAAAGCAGACGCCGAAAGAAAAGCTGCTGCCTTCTTAAATGTTATTGAAGAAGGATTATTAAAAGGAGAAGAAATTACTTTTCTTGGATTTGGAAAATTTGAAGTTGTAGAAAGAGCAGCTAGAACTTTTAGAAATCCACAAACTGGTAAAGAAATGAAAGTAGAAGCTAAAAAAGCTGTTAAATTTAAACCTGGTAAAGCTCTTTCAGAAAAAATTAAATAATATGTTAAAAACTATACATATTCTTAAAATATTCTGCTACTTTTTATTTATTTAATCAAATATTATTTTTAACACAATAATTAAAATAAATTTTGGAGGTTCAAATTCTATGGTTAAAGTACTTTTTTTATTAGCTTTTATTTTCATTTTAGGATGTAGTAGTATTGATGGAACAAGTGGTGCAACACAAAACAAAAATACTATCTCCTCTCAATCATTGGATAAATAATTATGAAAAATTTAGAACTAATAAATCTTTTAAAAAAATCAAATAATCTCTATTTAAAAATTCTTCAAGAATTAGAAAATGATTATAACTCTTTTAATTTTAAAAATAGTATTATTTTTTCTTATTCAGGATTATTCCTTATCAATTTTAAAAAAAATTTTTTTACATTACTCATGATTTCAATTTTAATAAAAAGTAAACTCAATGAAAAGCAAGTAATCTCATATGGAAAAATTATTTTTTGTTTACGTTCTATAGTAACTTCAACTGATAATATAATTGATAATGAAAATAAAAATATTACTAAAATAAATGATATTCCTGATATTGTTACAAATAATATTTTTAATTTAATGATACATCAGAATATTATAAACAATGAGATCAAAAGTAAAAACTGTTCTTCTATAGTCTTTAAAGAGCTCTTAGAAAAACTTTTTTATATTGCTAAAAGTGAGAGCCTAAGAAATATATCCTTATATAAAAAATATCCATCTACTGATACTATTGAGAAAAATATTCATGAAGGAATTGGAGGAGAATTATTACAGCTATCATTAAGAATTCCTTTGTTATTAGAAGAGAATTCTTTTTTAAAAAGTTATAATGAAGGATTATTTCACATAGGAATGGCTTTACAAGCTTTGGATGACCTAACTGATATAGAAGAAGATGACAAAACTGGAAAAGTAAATTTAGCTACAGCTTTTTTATATAATTCTTTAAACAAAGAAGACAGTATCAATAATTATTTAATAACTGCTCTTGAAAAAGCATTGTATGGATTTCAAATATTTGAAAAAATAGGATATCCCATAGATAGAAAAACTGCTATTTTTCTTTTAAAAAAACTTTTTAAAATTAGAGGAGTAGATTTTAAATATCTCAAAGTATTTAATCTTTTAAAATAATTATCAAAATAAAATACTATAAAAAAATGGTATTCCTAGATGAAAATTTATAAAAATAAAAAAGATTTTGATATATTGAGTTTTTATACTATTATATATTAATTCTAATTGTGTAAAAGAAAGTTTAGAGTAGATATCATTTTAATCTTCATTCATAATTTTTTAATTATTTCTTTATTTAGTCAATTTAGCTATAAAAAATACACCCTCTACCTTAACTGCTTAAGATTTTGGGTGTAACACATTTTACTCATCTAGCACTTTACGATTTCAAAGATAAAATCAACACTACAGATATAATTTTGCAAGAAAAAATAATTAAATACTTTTTAGAGATTTGTAGCTGGTGCTGTCATCATTTTATGCATAGATTCCATATGATTAGTTCTCATTATTTGAATTTCTTTATTAAGTTTTTCAATCTTTTTCATATCAGTATTATTTGTATTCATAAGTTTTCTTACCTCTAACTCTTTTTCTTGAATTGCTATCATTCCCTTTTCCATAGCTATTTTCTCTTGAGGAGTCATATTATTCATCATTCCCATTTTACCCATCATTTGACATTGCATAGTTGTCTCATTATTCATCTTTTCCATGTTGTGCCCTGCATGTGGGTTTGCAAAAGAAAGTACTGATACTGTGAATATTCCTATCAATAAAATTTTTTTCATATTTTCTACTCCCTATTATTTTTTATATTCTATAAATAAAATATCATAGTTTTGTGTCCTCTCAATGTCAAAAATTTTTTCCTTCAATAACATTTAGTTATTTTGCCAGTGCTTTTTATCTTATAATAAATTTATTTTTCAATTCAGTAATCATATCTCTATGATCTTTTGTTATAACTGGAAATAAAATTCTACATTTTCAGTATAATAATGATATTTTTGTGTATATGCTTCTCTTTCAATTTTTCTAAACTTTTCATAAGCATATCTGGTTTATAATCTTTACACTTATAAGTATTAAAAATCATAGTTTATCCTTCTCAAACTATATATTGATAGTTCAATTGTAATATATAATTAATATATAAAAGAATTAAAATTCATATTTGTTATCTCCTTTAACTTTTTAAAAAAAATGTTATATTCAATCTTATCATAAAAAATATAAAAAAATAATAATTCATTTTAGTTTTATTTTAAATAGGCAATTGAATTATTAAAATAAAAACTTAATTGGACTATGTCGTAAAAATAATTAGTCTGGTATAATTAAAAAAAAGATGAGTTAGTAGGTAAACTTTATGAATATCATAAATAAATAAACTGAATACGCTTTTTTAATCATAGATTTTTTATCAAAATTTTCTAAAAATAAAATAATTAGTTCTAAAGAAATAAGTATTAGGTTGTATATTTCTCCAAACATTATTTTAAAACTTTTAAAAAATCTGACAAAGAAAAAGATTGTGAAATCTTTCAGAGGAAAGGATGGAGACTATATACTTATGAAAAAAGATTCTAATTATTCTGAAATAATTGAGCTAATTCAGGGAAAAGTTTTTAATAAAAAATCTAAATATAATGAGAATAAAATTTTATCAAATTTATATGAACTCAATAAATTATATTTGAAAAAGCTTAAAAATATAAAAACAAGTCATATGTTAATATTTTAAATTGATATATTGAAATTTAATAGGAGGTATAATTTAAGAAATGAAAAAAAAAATTTTATTAGGAGCTCTATTTATATTTATTTTAAGTAATATAAATGCGTTAGAAATTACAGAGGATAAATATTTAAATGATGGACTAATCAATTTTAAAAATACAAAAGATAATGAAAATAAAGTTACTGTAACAAGAAATGACATAACAGTACAAAATAAAGGAATTCTAAAAATAGGCTATGAAGAATTAGGTGTTTCTGTTCAAAATGCTAGTGATGGGATAAGAACAGATGTAACAAATGGAATTATAGCAATCTCTAATAATTTAATAATTGATAATACTGGAATAATTTCTAGTCAAATTAAAATGACAGGTGGGAATACAACAAAGATAGGAGATACTTATTTTCTAAATTCTGGAAATGGAATAAAAACTGGAATAGATACTACTATTAATAATGCTGGCATAATTAAAGGAAGTGTTATTCAAATAAGTGGTGAAGTTGGTGATAGCACCTTCGCTTCATCTGATGCATTATCCAGGGGATTTAGAATAGGAAATGGTATTTGGGGAAATTTTATAGGTGAAAATGCAGGAGTAATCAAAGGAGATTCACTTATAATGTCTGGAGTCGCAACCAGTAATCGGCGTTCAAATGTATTTAGTTACACAGGAACTATAGGAAATGGAATAGCTGGAAATTTTATAGGAAAAAATATAGGAACTATATTAGGAAATTCTGTTATTGTGGGAGGAAAAGCTGTTATAATAAATAATAATGGAGAAAGCTATGCAAACTCATATGTAAACTTAGATGCTGGAGCAAATGGCATATATGGAAATTCTGAAGAGAATTATGGTTTAATTAGCGGGTATGCTGAGTTAACAGGAGGAGAAAGCCATGAGGCTAAACAAAATCTTTATGGGTCAGGATACATAAACCCTCAAAAAAGTGCAAATGGAATATATGGTAATATTACAGAAAATGAGGGAAATCTTCAGGGATATGTAGAAATTTTAGGTGAAAACTTAAATCTAATAGATGGAGTTAAAACTAAAGGTCATACTAGAATAATATTTTCAGGAAATGGAATTGCTTTTCAAGGTGATATAACTAAAAATATAATAAATAAAGGGTTAATAAATGGAGTTCAGAGTGCTATGGCGGCACAAAATATCTCAGGAGTTATAAATAACTATGGAGTTATGGCAGGAAAAGAAATTTTTTCAGATGGTGAAGAAGGAATAAAAAATGATAGTAGTGCTACTGTTGCAAACAATAAAATATTAGGTATTTTACAAGTTGCTAAAGAAAATAATCAAGGGACATATATTAACTTAGAAGAAGATTCTTCTGACAGGCTTAGAGTAGCTTTAGATATAGATGGAGATGTAATTATAGAAGATATAATTGTAGCTAATAATTTAAATGTAGCTTCATTAGGTGGAACAAATAATTCAGGAAAAACTATTCTAAATGCAAAAGAAAATAACATAAATGTAATAGAGAAGCCAAGTGATAAAGAATATGGTGGAACTACTGTAACGTCAGGAAAAGATAGTTATGAAGAAATTGCTTTAGATACTAATTATGATAATCACATAATAAATGGAGCAGGAATAAAGAACGCAGTATTATCAGTAAATGATGGAGTTAATGTAAACCTAAACGATTCGATAGTAAATGGATATAAGACAGCAATGTCTTTAAATAATAACTCTGTAGTAACAGCTTCAAACACTATATTTAATGGTGGAGGACTTAAAAATGAAGACGCTGTTATAGATATCAAAGGTAATAATGCATCAGCTACAATAAATGGAACATCAATAATAAATGGAATAGCAACAGTTTCAGGAAATAACTCAACAGTAAGCATAGGAAATGAAGTTATGGTAAATGGAGATTTAACTTCAAATAAAGATAGTAATAATACTTTAAACTTAGGAGATAAAACATCAGAAGAATTAAGATTATTCCATAATATAGATGGATTTGCAAAAATAAATACATCAGGAAATATAACAGCTTATGAAACAGCAAAGATAAGTACTGGAGATATCCATGTAAAAGATGGAAAGTTTGTAGTAAGAATAGATGGAACTGAAAGAGATGAAGAAGATAAAGTAATAGGACATGCGTTATATGACCATTTGGGAAAAATAAGTGTAGAAGTTCCAACAGCAGGGACACCAAGTGTATATATTCAAGAGTTACCTAAAGATGCACAATTAGTATTTAAAGCAAGTGGATTAGGAGTAGGAACAATAATAGCAATGAAAGGTACAGATATTAGTAATTTATATGATCCACAAATAGGAACAATGTCAGTAGCACATACAGCAATAAAGCATAAAGATGAAAACGGATTATTAACAGGAGATGTAGAGATATCATTAAAGAATTTTGATGATATATTTGGAGGACATGGCGATTTACCAACACCTGAGTTAGATAGTACCCCAAAAGAACCAAGTAATTCAGATAACTCAAATTCTGGAAATAAGGATGATTTAGGAGAGATATATGATTCAATAGTAAACGGAGATCAATTACCTAATTTAGCTCCTACAACAGATACAGAAAACAAAACAGAAGATGAAGCAAGAAAAGGATTACTAACATTATTAGATCAAATATATGCAAATACCCCTTATGCACAATCAGCAAAACTATCAAAAGAAAATGTAGGGTTATTTAGAGAGCAGATATTATCTACAAAGATGCCAAAAGAAAATGAATGGATAGCTGAAGGACATGGAATTTATTCAATAGATGAGTATGGTAAATCAAGAGATGTTAAAGTTGGAAATACAGCTGTATCTAATAACTACTCAAATAAAGGAATAACAACTGGACTATTAGGAACAGCAGAGTATGGATTACCACAAGATACATCATTAGGATTTGCAGTAGGAGGATCACACCAAAAGTTAGATATGAGTATGAACTCTAAATTAAAAGGAGAGGTAATCTACTTAGGAGTATTTGGAAAAAAGAAAATAGATAACTATCTATTTACAGCAGGACTAGGATATCAATATGGAAACTATGACGGAACAAGAACAATAATGAATGAATATCAAAGCATAAGAAATACAGGTGGAGTAAAAACAGATTCATTTGATATCTATGGAGAAGTAAGATATACATTTGAAGATGAAAAAGGAAGAAAAATAGAACCAAAATTAAGATTATCTAAACTATTTATAAATGAAAAATCGGTATCAGAGAAAAATGGAACCTTAGCAATAGATCTGGATAAGAAAAGTTATTCAATTCCAGAGATAGAGATTGGAGTAGACTTTATAGAACCAATTAATGTAAAATCAGGAAAATTAGAAGCAAAGTTTGGAATAGGAGTAGCAAGAACATTTGGAAAAAATGAGAACTATGTAACAGGAAAAATGAAAAATAGTACAGACTTTAAAATAATGGGACCAGATTTTGAAGATACAAAATTAAGATTAAGCGTAGGAGTAGACTACGAGCATGGAAATGGAGTATTCTATAATGCGAATATAAGATTAAATGTAGCTAAAGATACAAAGAAAGAGATAAATGCAAAAGTAGGAATAGGATATAGATTTTAAGATAATCTATTAAAGAATCACAAACCACCACTTGAAGTGGTGGTTTGCTCCACCCTATAAGGGTATGATACTAGCTTAGGCTTAAGCCTTACTGAATGGTTTGCCAACCGCGTAATTCTTCATTCAGCTACTTAAGTAGCTGGTGTGTTTTAGTTTGTTTTTTCTCCGAAAGGATCTATATACTCTTTCAATGTCAATTGATCATTCACTATATCTTCTTGCAACTGTTCCCTTATATATTTTGCGATCCTTTCTTTATTTCTTCCTACTGTATCAACATAATATCCTCTACACCAAAAATGTCTGTTCCCATATTTATATTTTAAATTTGCATGTTTATCAAATATCATCAATGAACTTTTTCCTTTCAAATATCCCATAAAACTTGATATGCTTATTTTGGGGGGTATACTTACCAACATATGTATATGATCTTTACAGGCATTAGCCTCTATTATTTCTACTCCTTTAAATTCGCAGAGTTTTCTTAATATCTGCCCTATATCTCCTTTAATTTTTCCATATATTACCTGCCTTCTATATTTTGGTGCGAATATGATATGATATTTACAATTCCATGTTGTATGTGATAGACTATTATTGTCATACATCTTATGACCTCCTTTGATTAGTTAATTGGCCAGCAAACCTAATTAATTATATCAAAGGAGCTTTTATTTTCTAAGCATAGCCTTCCGGTTTTTTGTACCACTCGCTTAGCAAGTGGTTTTTTTATACAATAAAAAAGAAAGAGCTAAATATCTCTTTCTTTTTTTAATTATTAAATACTCCTGTCTTTTACTAATTTCCAGTAATGCCAACCCAATGGAGTAAGTTTACATTTTTTAGATTCCATAGTTGCTTCTATAATATAGAATTTATATTAGATAAAATAATAAAACCAGAAATTAAAATAAATGAAAAAATATTAAACCACGCATATAGCAATTATGAGAACTTTAACAGTTCTTTAGTAAAAAATAATACTTATCCCTCTTTATATAATACTAATTTCTTATACAAAAAAATATGATAAATTATTTTGGGGATCTCCTTTAACAAAATATAATGTTAATTTAACTAAAATTATAAAAGATTTAATTAAAAATAATATAAATATACGAAAAAATCACAATTATTTTTTATTTTTATAAAAAACAAATATTTTATAAAAATAAATCATTGCAAAAAGTGAAAAAATCACTTATAATATATAAAAAGGAGTGATTTTATGTTAATTAAATTTAGTATAGAGAATTTTTTATCTTTTAACACAAGAAAAGAATTTAGTATGGTAACTGGAAAATCTCGTTCTCATACAACCCATGTATATAATAATTCAAATTTATCTTTATTAAAAAGTTCATATATTTATGGAGCAAATGCTTCTGGAAAAACTAACTTTATACAAAGTATTAGCTTTGCTAGAAAATGTATTTTAAATGGAATATTTAGTGTAAATACTTTAGAAAAAAATTATAAATTAGATAAGAGTAGTTTAAAAAAACCTACTCAATTTGAGTTTGAAATTTTAATAGAAAATAAAATTTTTGCTTATGGATTTTCTTTTTTTTTAGAAACTAAAGAAATATTAGAAGAATGGCTCGTTGAAGTTGGAAAAAAAGAAGATATAAATATTTTCATAAGAAATAAAAATAACGTAGAAAATAACTTGAATTTAAATGAAGTAGATAATACAAAATTAAATGTTTATTTAAGTGATTTAGAATCAAATTCATTATTATTAGAAGTTTTAAATAAAAAGAAATGGGAAAAAAAACATTATGATTTTTTAAAGGTTTTAAAATGGTTTAAAGAAAATTTGATCATCATATTTCCAAATACAACTAACTATGTTGTTGAATATTTTGAAAATACTAATAATTGGTTAGAATACTTAAATATTTTTGATATAGGAATTACAGGAATTTGTTTTGGAGAACGTGAATTTGAAGAATTACCCATTCCTAAAGAGTTAAAAAGTAAGCTTTCAAATGATATGGCTACTTTAATTTCTGATAAAGAAGATAATAAGAAGATTGTTATAGGACTTGGAGATAACTTTTTAAACCTTTATTTAGAGAATAATAAATTGAAAGTTGAAGAGATTTTATTTAAACATAAGGGATTAGAAAAAGATATTGAATTTAAATTTTATGAAGAATCTGATGGAACTAAACGCCTATTAGAATTACTTCCTCTTTTAGAGAAAGTAAAATGTAATGACCAAACTATATTAATAGATGAATTAGAAAGAAGTTTACATCCTGTTTTGGTAAAAGAATTTTTAAGAAGATTTTATAAGAATATGGAAAAAACTAATTCTCAATTAATAATTACAACTCATGAATCAAGATTATTAGACTTAGATACAATAAGAAGAGATGAAGTATGGTTTGTTGAAAATTCAATTGAAGAGGGAACTATTCTTTATTCATTAGAAGAATTTAAAACCAGATTTGACTTAAAGTTAGATAAAGCTTATCTACTTGGAAGATATGGTGGTATTCCTCATATTAAAACTCTTTTAGAAGAAGATATTGAGTGTGATAACTAATGGGAAGAAAAAGAGGAAGTAATCCTTTTACTAGAACAAGTGAGGTCAAAGAACCCAAATATGTATTCTTATTAGCTTGTGAAGGAAGACATACTGAAAGAAAGTATTTTCTTGGAATACAAGAAAACAAGACTATCCTACCAATTTTAGAATATATAGAGATAGAAATTTTTGAAAAAAGTAATCCTGATTTAAGTAACCCTCTAAGGATTTTTGAAGAATTAAAAACTAACATAGAAAGTAAAGGAATAGAAGCTGATGAAGTTTGCCTTATAGTAGACAGAGATTCAGAAAGTTTTAAAGAAGAGCAATATATAAAAGTTGTAGATGGATGTAAGCAAAATAATTTTTGTCTTTACTTAAGTAATCCTAATTTTGAGTTATGGTTATTATTCCACTTTATAGAAGAATTATCCTCAAAACAAGTAAATAAATTTCTTTCACAAAAAGGAGAAGTTGCTAAAGAATTACAAAAGTATTTAAAAGAGAATAAATTATCAAGATCAAAAACCTTTAATAAAAAGATTTTGTTTGAACATTATATGGTTAGGCTTGATAATGCTATGAAAGTTTCTAAAAAATATGAAAATGATTTAAATAAACTTAAAGACAATCTAGGAACTAATATATATCAATTAGTTGAAAAATTGGGAGTATAAAATATTATAAGTGAGGTTATCTTAATAATAATAAAGAAATTTAAAATAAAAGGAGGAAAATAAATGGCTACTACTGTAAATAATGCTTTTACAGAATTTCTAAAAGATAAAGTTAATCTTGAACAAGATAAAACAACAATAGCTCGTACTAGTAGAGATAATTTAATTTATAATATAAAAGGATTCAATGAAGATTCTCATTTTTTTAAAATTTATGATGAAAAAATCCTTCAATTTGGTTCTTTTGGTCGACGTACTAAAATCAGACCAATTGATGATATTGATCTTATGTTATGCATCTCTGGTGAAGGTAAGCGAACATATATAAAATTAAATGAAACATTTTATATTAATGGAAGTGATTCAGATTCTAGTAATGATTTGTTAACTGAAGGAACTAATTATCTTAACTCAACAAAAGTAATCAATCTCTTTATTTCTAAATTATCTAACTTAAAAGATTATAGCAAAGCTGAAATGCATAAAAATTATGAAGCTGCCACACTTCAATTAAAATCATATACTTGGAATTTTGATATTGTTCCTTGTTTTTATACAGATGATAATTATTATCTAATCCCTGATGGTATGGGAAATTGGAAACAAACTGACCCAAGAATTGATAATGAACGTACTAAAAATATAAATCAAAAACATTCTGCTAAATTACTTGATTTGATAAGATTGATAAAATATTGGAATAATAGAAAGGTAACTATTAAAATAGGTTCATATTTATTAGAATGCATAATTTTAAATAGATATGAAAATTTAAGTATTAATACTTGGTGGATTGATATAGAATTTAAAGAAACATTAAAGTATTTATCTTCTGCTATACTATATAAGGTAGATGACCCTAAAGGAATACAAGGGGATTTAAATACATTTACTTGGGAGGAAAAAAAGAAAATTAGTAATGCTTTATTGATAGAATATGAAAAAGCTGTTGAAGCTATAAATAAAGAACTTAACAATAAAGATCAAAAAGGAGCTATTACTAAATGGAGAGAAATATTAGGAAGTGAATTTCCTGAATATACAGATAAATAAAAAATTAATAAAAAGTAAGTGGAGGATAATATATGGTTTCTCGTGGAATTTATAATAGACAAAATGAAGATAAATCAATTATGTTGTTAGCAGCACAAAGGCAATTGTATAGAAATGCAAAAAAAAATAATACCTATTACATATTTTTTTCACTAGCAGTTCCATTGAGTCTTTCAATTTTTTCTGAATATTTTTCAGAGAAAATAATCTCTTTACAGTATTTATTATCTATAGTTGTTGTATTTTTATCACTTTATATAGAGAAAAATATTGAGGATAGTAAAAAATTAGCAGCGTTTATTCAACAAAAATTTGATATTTATGTATATAAAATGGCTTGGAATGAAAGAATTTTTGGAAAAAATAGGGATATAAATAATGAAATAGTAATTTATTCAAAGAAAATTTTAAAGAATTTAGATGAAAAACAAAAGCTAAATAATTGGTATACCCCTATATCTAATGCTAAAAGTTTAACAGAATGTGTGTTGTCATGTCAAAAAGAAAATTATTATTGGGATGTTGGTCTTAGAAAAAGGTTTAAATTAGTGAGTATAGTCTTATCAGCAATATTAATTATAATTATTGCTGTAATTGGAATTTTTAATAATGAAAGTATTAATGATTTATTTTCTAAATTATTTTTAATTTTTCCTGTATTAATTTGGTTATGGAAGACAGTAAAAATTTTAGATAAAGATATTGAGACTTTGAAGGAACTTGATAAGGAATTTAATAAAACTAATAAAAAAACCCTAAGTGATTTAGAAGATATTCAAAATATAATTTTTAAGCATAGACAAAATTGTTATCTGATTCCTGAATGTATATATAACTTTTTTAAAAATAATGATGAAGATATAGCTCATAGAAGAGCAAATATATTATAAAAGAAATAAATTAGATATTTTGGTATCAATAAACATAACTATTTCTAAATTTTTATCTATAGATTTAAAAGTTTTACAGATTATACTTTAACTGATTTTATGACAGATAAAGTTTTTTCAATGCTTACTAGCATTTATGATCATCCATAAAAAAGCTGAGTAACATTTAAAAAAAATGTTTTACTCAGCTCTCTTTTTTGTATAATATAGATACCACCCTAATTATACAAAGGAGACATACATGCAAATCAAACATATTATCTCTAAAATCAATATAACAAATCTTTTAGGTAAAATCAAGAAATATTTTAAAAATGAACATTTTGAGGATGTTAAACAGACTATTCAAAAATTCTTAGCCTGTTCTATTGATAAATCTTTTCTCTCTCTTCAATGCCCTAAGTGTCATGATGCGCATAAAATTAAAGTTACTTGTAAATCTAGATTTTGTCCTTCCTGCGGTAAACGTTATTCTGCTGTTTGAACTGAAAAAACTTCCACTTCTCTTATTGATGTTAAACATAGAAGTGTCCTTTTTACTATTCCTGAAGAACTTAGAATGTTTTTCTTCTATGATAGAGACCTTTTAACTAAGCTTGCTTATGCTGTTAATGATGTTTTTAAATATCAATTTCATAACATTAAAGCAAAAAATCAAAGAATTCATAAAATTTCAAAATATTACTCTAAATACTTTACTAACTCAGATATCATTCATTATGGATTGATTACTGTTATTCATACCTTTGGACGCGATCTTAAATGGAATCCTCATATTCATGCTATTGTTACTTTAGGTGGATTCAATAAAAACTACCAATTTCTTGAAAAAAAATATTTTCATGTCAATTCCATTGCTGGACAATGGAAAAAAATGGTTATTGATATTGTTAAATCTGGAAATTATGACAAGCCTGAAATTAAAGCTAAAGCTTATGCTGCTGCTAACTACCTTTATCGCAAAAATACAAGATTCTTTTTCAATGTTGCAAAAAATGATTTAAATAATAATATTTATGCAATTAAATATATTGGCAGATATCTGTCAAGAGCTCCTATCGCGGAATATAAAATTGTTGATTTCTATGATAATAAGGTTACTTTCTATTATGAAAGTCTTGCTGATGATAAACAAAGAATTGAGCTTACTTTAGATGCAGAAACATTTCTTTCTAAATTAATTATTCACATTCCCCCTAAACATTTCAAAATGATTAGGCGCTTTGGAATCTATTCTAGAAATATTAAATCAGAACTTAAAAATATCATGAAATTCATGAGAAAATATGTCTCTAAATATTCCAATTCTACTTTTTATCAACTTGAAATATGGAAAGCTTTTGGAGTAAATCCTTTTTATTGTTTTAAATGTAATGCCAGAATGAAAGTTAAAAAAATATCATATTTTAATATACATACAGGCTCCATTTGCTGGAAAGAATATCGCTAAACAGCTGATTAACAATCAACTTTTTTGTGCTGTCAATTTTAATCTTATTCAATTAATATATCTAATATGAATACAAAATAATTAATATTTTTTATTTTTTCAACAAATTTATCAAATTATAATTTCCTAAGAAATAAAAAAAGCTGAGTAACATTTAAAAAAAATGTTTTACTCAGCTCTCTTTTTTGTATAATATAGTTACCACCCTAATTATACAAAGGAGACATTCATGCAAATCAAACATATTATCTCTAAAATCAATATAACAAATCTTTTAGGTAAAATCAAGAAATATTTTAAAAATGAGCATTTTGAGGATGTTAAACAGACTATTCAAAAATTCTTAGCCTGTTCTATTGATAAATCTTTTCTCTCTCTTCAATGCCCTAATTGTCATGAGGCGCATAAAATTAAAGTTACTTGTAAATCTAGATTTTGTCCTTCCTGCGGTAAACGTTATTCTGCTGTTTGAACTGAAAAAACTTCCACTTCTCTTATTGATGTTAAACATAGAAGTGTCCTTTTTACTATTCCTGAAGAACTTAGAATGTTTTTCTTCTATGATAGAGACCTTTTAACTAAGCTTGCTTATGCTGTTAATGATGTTTTTAAATATCAATTTCATAACATTAAAGCAAAAAATCAAAGAATTCATAAAATTTCAAAATATTCCTCTAAATACTTTACTAACTCAGATATCATTCATTATGGATTGATTACTGTTATTCATACCTTTGGACGCGATCTTAAATGGAACCCTCATATTCATGCTATTGTTACTTTAGGTGGATTCAATAAAAACTTCCAATTTCTTGAAAAAAAATATTTTCATGTCAATTCCATTGCTGGACAATGGAAAAAAATGGTTATTGATATTGTTAAATCTGGAAATTATGACAAGCCTGAAATTAAAGCTAAAGCTTATGCTGCTGCTAACTACCTTTATCGCAAAAATACAAGATTCTTTTTCAATGTTGCAAAAAATGATTTAAATAATAATATTTATGCAATTAAATATATTGGCAGATATCTGTCAAGAGCTCCCATCGCAGAATATAAAATTATTGATTTCTATGATAATAAGGTTACTTTCTATTATGAAAGTCTTGCTGATAATAAACAAAGAATTGAGCTTACTTTAGATGCGGAAACATTTCTTTCCAAATTAATTATTCACATTCCCCCTAAACATTTCAAAATGATTAGGCGCTTTGGAATCTATTCTAGAAATATTAAATCAGAACTTAAAATCATCATGAAATTCATGAGAAAATATGTCTCTAAATATTCCAATTCTACTTTTTATCAACTTGAAATATGGAACGCTTTTGGAGTAAATCCTTTTTATTGTTTTAAATGTAATGCCAGAATGAAAGTTAAAAAAATATCATATTTTAATATACATACAGGCTCCATTTGCTGGAAAGAATATCGCTAAACAGCTGATTAACAATCAGCTTTTTTGTGCTGTTAATTTTAATCTTATTCAATTAATATATCTAATATGAATACAAAATAATTAATATTTTTTATTTTTTCAACAAATTTATCAAATTATAATTTCCTAAGAAATAAAAAAAGGAGAAATTCATTTTCTCCTTTTTTATTATTATTTAATTATGTTATAATATTATAAAAAAGGAGATTAAAATTGGAAAAAGAATTATTAAAAAGTAAATGTTTTAGAATAACCAAAAATCACAAATACTTTGAATTTAATATTAAAGGAATTGGTTTATTTAGAGGTAAAATGGAAGATTTAATAATGAAAATCAATCAATCTAATTTAACTATGTTAAAAACAATATCTTGGTTAGAAGTGGGAGCTTATTCTATAAGCTATCCTAATTTATTAAAGATGAATAAAGAATATGAAGTTTTTAAAATCTTAGAAAATTTTAAGTAAAAAGTTTTAAACTAAGTCGCACATATGCGACTTAGTTTTTTATTTTTCTTATTGACATCATACCAAAAAAATGATATTATAAATTATAATAAAAAAAGAGGCAATCTTTCGATATACCCCTACCGCAAATAGAGTATATCATATTTTGCCTTAAATATCAAGGAGGAATGAGATATGCACTTACATTATAATTCAGATGGAACAGTTCAAGTCACAATTAAAAGAAAAGGAAAAATTATTTTTTCTAAGCTTTTTAATAGTTCTAATCACTACAAAAAAGACTTTAATTTGTCATTAGTATTAAATTAAATAACTAAGTCGCATGTGTGCGACTTAGTTATAAAAGGAGTTAATTGATGAAAAAAAAAATTGGTATTTATTATAAACAAAATGGAATTTTCAATAATGCTGTTTTAACTGTTGAAAAGCAAATGATAGAATTATTAGAAATATCAAAACAAAATAACAATATTATTATTGAATTTAAAGACAATACCATAACTTTAAAAAAAGGAATTACTGATAAAGAAATTGAAATAAACAATTTAAATGGTGGTATTATTGAATTTAAAAAAAATATAGGTGTTAATTTTTCAAAAATAAATAAAGAAAAAGATTATTATGTTGCTAAATTAAATATTCCTTTTTCTGTTGTAAATACTTTAAAGTTAACTCCTACAGAAAATGAAGTTGATATAACTTTAAATGAAAAAGATAAATTCATTACTATAAAGAAGGTGACTAAAATGGGAAAGATGATAGCATTTAAAAATAATAAAGGTGGTGTAGGTAAAACTTTTATGACACTTCAAATAAGTCATGGACTTGCTATGCAAGGATATAAAGTTATTATTCTTACATCTGACTCACAAAATAATATTATTGACTTTGCATTGAAAGAAGAAGAAATTGACAAATTAGAATTAAAAAAAGGTTTAAGAAGTTGGGTAATGCATGGAAAGGGAGAAATTATCACTTTAAGAAAAAACTTAGATTTTATTCCTTTAGAAAGTAGTGTTTTTACTGATACATTTTTGGAAAGATTACCTTTATTTTTACAAAAATTAAAAGAAGAATATGATTATATCTTGGTGGATAGTATTCCTACAATGAAAATAGATACTGAATTTATCAAATTTGCTGATAAAATTATTATTCCAACTTTTTGTGATATGCCTACTTTAAAAGGTATGATTAATGTTATTGAAGAAGCTGGAATAGATAAAGTTCATTCTATTATAGTTAATTTATATAGACCTACAGCAACACAAAAAGAAATATTAAATAGAATGAAAAATATTGTTAAAGATACTGATATCATATTCCCAGAACCAATAAAAGAACTTTCACAAATTGAAACTTTAGTAAAAAAAGGAAAAACTATTTGGGAAAGCAAAGCTAGAGTTATTGAGGAAGCTCAAACAAGTTTATTAGATGTTATATTATATTTATAAAACTAAGTCGCACGTGTGCGACTTAGTCAGGAGGAAATAAAATGAGTACAACTGAAAGATTTGAAGAATTACTAAAAAAAAGAAAACAAGAAAAGTCTAGTGAATCTATAAAAGAAGATATAAAATCAGTTACAGTTATTGAAAAGAAAAATAATATTATTCCAGTAGAAAACTTTAAAACAACTTTTTTCATTGATAATAAAGTATTTGAAGAATTTACGACTGATGAATCTCTTGTTGGTTTTTTAAAAGAAAAAACTTGGGAGTTAATAGGTATCGAAGGAAGCAATACTATTTCAAAAGGAAAAAACTTATGTGAAGTTGCTAACGAACTTGCAAAACAAGGTAGTCCTGAAGGACTATATCTTAAATATCTTGAATTTAGCGGATATAAAAAAGATACAGCTTTAAGACTTAGAAAGAGGTATGAATTATTTGAAAAAGCTCAACAAGTAAATACTAAGCAAATAATTTCTATGCTACCTGTAAAAGCTATTGAACTTTTATATAAGTCAGAGGATTTATTAAACGAAATTGAAAGTGATCCTACTGTCACATATCAAACAGCAGCTTCAATAATTTTAGATGAAAACAAATCTTTGGGTTTACCAGAAAATAAAGAAGAAAATATTCCAATATTTAACATAGAGGATTTAGGAAAACTTGAAAATACTATAAAATCAAAATATGATGAACTGGAAGAAAAAAAGAAAAATAAATTGAATAAATTATTAATTGAAATAGAAAAAATATTAAATTAATTTAGCTGGAATATAAAAAGTAAACGCCAATCAGGCGTTTACTTTTTTAATTATTTATAATTAGGCATATAGTTAGATAATTTAATCCTAATTGGGGGAAATCCAAATAACGATTTAAAATATCTACTTTATTTTAAAAGAAAATTCATTAATTTTCAAGTAATTTTTTTCTTGAAATGCTGTAAACTTCTATATTCAGTTAATTTTTAAAAAGATTTTTTTTATATATTCTTTTTATTTGACATATTCTCTATTTTCCCTTTATAATTCATTATAACACTAAAATAATACAGGAGGTCACTCGTGACTAAAAAAGAATTTGTTGATTTGTATTTTGCAAAAGGAGAATTTGAAACTAAAACAGACGCTGAAAGAAAAGCTGCAGCTTTCTTAAATGCCATTGAAGAAGGATTACTAAAAGGAGAAAAAATTACTTTTCTTGGATTTGGAAAGTTTGAAGTTGTAGAAAGAGCTGCTAGAACTTGCAGAAATCCACAAACTGGTAAAGAAATGAAAGTAGAAGCTAAAAAAGCTGTTAAATTTAAACCTGGTAAAGCTCTTTCAGAAAAAATTAAATAATTTTAAAAATACTAAAGGAGTTTTGATATGGAAAATATGAATATAAACAATTATGAAATGAAAGAAAATGAAAAAGTTTTAAGAATAAAAGATTGGTTAAAAATACACATAATAATGATAATTCCTATTGTAAATATAGTAATGTGGATTATATGGTTAGTTTCTGATAAAACAAACAAAAACTTAAAAAATTTTTTACTAGCTTATCTCATAATCTTTGCTATATTTCTTGTAATTTATTTAATTTTTGTTTTTGGAGTACTCGGATTTGTTTATTTCAATCATTATTAAAAATTTGAAAGTAATATAAAAGGGAAAGCCTAATATTGTAGTTTTCCCTTTTTATTTATTTCACTTTTGCTTTTCTCTTTCTTCATTCCATTTTTTCCATGCTAGGAACTCTTCATATTCTTTTTGAAGTTCTTCTGGAGAAGGCTTATAAGACCTATCTTCTACTAGTATTTCAATAACATCTTCTCTTTCATATCCTGCACTTATTCCATCTATAAATATATCTTCTTCTGTTAAGAAAATTTTATTTTAATATAGTTTTAAATTCTCCCATTAATTTTATATAGATAAATCATAGCAAGAACTCCCAGAATAAATATAATTCTACCAATCCAATTTTCTTTCATAACCATTCCTGTAACTTCTTGAAAATAATCAAGTAAAGCCCAAAATATGAATGTTCCTATTAGAGCTACAAAAAATAAACCAATAGTTGAAGATTGAATAGGAACTAATATTCCAGTAGTTAAATATGTATGTATCTTTAAAAATATTATTAAAAATAAACTTGGTAAAAAATTTTTAAAGATCAAATTTTTATAATTAATTTTCATAAAGCCACCTCATTAACGAATATCAGTATTTTTAGGCATTGTAATATTGTCTACTGTAGGATATTCATTGTTTTTCTTTTTCTTAATTTCATTTTGAAAAGTTTTTTTAGTAGAATATGTATCAAGTCCCATATCTCGTGTGAATTCAGCAGTAGCTTTTATTGGTGTAAGACCAATATATTTTCTTGGTTGTAATTGCCTACCCCAAAAACTAACTTCAACATTTTTCATTCTGATAGTATATAAAATACCTTCTCCTTTAGTTGCTTTTAAGGTTTTGAAAATATTTAAAACTTTTCCTCCAAGATCAATAGCAGAAAAGGCAAGATTTCCCATGTTATAAATATCTTCTCCAAAACTATCAGAGATTTTTATAGAACTTTGCTCTTTTTCCAACCAGTCTTTGATAAGTATTCCAAGAGGCTTATAGAACCAATCACGAGTCATATTAAAGCTTCCCATATTTTCAGGTTGACCTTTTATTGTAAAATATACATCAGCCATAAATTCAGTAATTAAGCCTGTTCCATGAGCAATAAAAATAAAGGATAATGTTAATGGAGAACCTTTTAAGATATTTTGTCCAAAGGAAATAGCTAACATTAAATTACTAGCGCTTAAAAGAGTGGATGCCCAATCAAAAGGCTTTATAATTAATTCTCCCTGAACTCCTTTGATGGTTGTATGAGTAATATAAGAATCTAATTTGTCTCCTCCAGAGTTTCCATTAGTCCCATCTAAAGTCATGAGTTTATATTGTCTTAGAACAAGATTAAATCGCACCTGTCCTTTATCATAATATTCAATATAATCAGCAATAAACCCATTAAAAATATACTCTCTAACGACATAACCATTTCTAACGATTTTTATATTAATATACCTTAGCCAATCTTTTTCATTTCCTTTGATTAAAGCCCATTTATTTAATTCAAAAATATTTTCAACATTTGAGTCATCATCATTTCTAACATAGCCATTAAACATGAATATTCCATATTTTAGTAAAAAATTCATATGTGCAATATCAATTTGCTTTAAAGAAATTTCTTTATTTGTACTTAATGATTTTATAGTTAATTTAGTATTTTGGGTATTATCTTCATATGAATAAATCCCAATAGTTCTATTTTCCATAATCCCCCTTTAATAATTCAAAAGAATTTTCACATGCTTTATAAGATTTTAATTTGAAGAATTGAAAAAAATAAGTATTAAAAAAAATTAAAAAAATAGATGAGAATAGATAAGGATAAGAATCATTATTATCACTTATAGCTATAGAAAAAATAATGCTTAGCATTAAAGCTGTTCCTCTAGTAATAAAATTATAACCAATGAGATAAATAAATTTAAATTTAGAATCATAAACAAATCGTCCGAAAATCAATAGTTCAGCTATTATGTCTATAACATCAATAATAGATTCGTTATTAAGGAACAATAATGAGACTAAAATAGATAGGAAAAACACACAAGCTAAAATGAGTAATACAAATTTATCAAAAATTCCTGAAGAATTATTTTGATATGAAAATATAGAAAACATAAAACCCTCCCTAAAATTGTTTTTTCAAAATCATTTAAATAACTTTATTTAAATGATACTAAAAAAGTTTAAGAAAGGCAAATAATAAAATTAAAAGTGGGAGATACATAGCTCCCACTCAACTTTACTTAAAAATTATTTTTTATTTGCTCTTTCCTCATTCCATTTTTTCCATGCTAGGAACTCTTCATACTCTTTTTGAAGTTCTTCAGGCATTTTACTATTTTCCATAATATTACTCTCTATTCCTCTAATTGCTTCTTCTCTACTATTACCAGCTCCCATAGATTGTAATACTTGCTCATTATCAATAGAATATTTTCTCACTATTTTTTTTAATTCATCTGGTAAAATAATTTCATCTACTATTTCATAGTTCATAGCAAAAGCCTTTTTAGTAAACATATTATCTTCTATGTCATTTATCATTAAATAATGCTTATATATTTCTGCAAATTCACTTTCTAAAACTTTCTCTTTTTTTATTGTAGGAATTCTCTCTTTCAAAATTGCCTTAGTTTTTTTCTGATCCACTTCTTTTTCTACCACAATTTTTTTAGTTTTCTTTCCTGCTGCTGTTTCTATTGCTTTTATAAGGTAATTTAAAGATTTTACATCTTTCTGTATATCCTTATAACAAGCATTTAAACCTTTTATAAGTGTATTTTCTTCAAATTTATTAAGAAGTTTTTCTATATTTTCATCTGTAAAAAGATTTGCTATGAATCTATTCTTTTTAGCTTTTTCTATTGCTTTTGACAATTTTTCAGATATTTTAATTTCTACCTCTTCTGCTTCTATTACCTCTTTTTTTCCTTCCCAAGTAAATTTTAAAGCAGTAACTTTTACTCCTGCTTTTATTTTTTCTACTTTTAAGTTTAAAAAATATTTTTTTAATTCCTTAATTGCAGGTTTAATCACTTTTTGGTCTATATTAAACATTTGATAAGTTTCTGGTATTTCTAATATATCTCTAAATTCTTCAATTTCAAAAGTTTTTTCTTTGACGGTATCCCATTGTCTTAACAGTCTGTAAAGAGTTTTTAAATAGTTCCCTTTAAGGGTTGTTATCAGCTTAAAGTCATACAATGAAAAGTTCTTTAATAAATCAACTATTAAGTAACGAAATCTTTCATCTATCGGAACTTCTATAAATTTTTTATTTGTATCTGTCTTTATGTTCCCAAAAAGTGAAAATGTCAAAAATACACCAGGTTCAATCTCCATTGTCTGGTTCATTGACTTTAATTTGGAATTTAAAGACAAAATGCTATCTAAAAATCGGTCATTATTTTTATCTCCATTTGAAAGTTCTCTTAATTCTTTAAAAGTCATTACAATATTTTCATCTTTGATATCATTCGCTTTGAAAATTAAAGTAAAGAATATATTAGCTTCTTTAGGTGTAAATAAACCCAGTTTTAACTTATTTAAGTCATTATGATACTTTAGCATTAAATTTTTACTCATAACATCTCCTAATATTTTTTTATAAATAACCTGAAAAAATAAAAGTTATTATTTATTTTTTCACATTAGGTTATTAATCTAAAAATCTTGTTTTTTTATATATTAAATGTTAAAATACAATATTAAAAATCTAATTATTTTAAATTGGATTTTTTTCACATTGAGTTATTAAAAGAATCATCAATAACTTATTTTAAAAAAGTTATTATTCTAATTTCACATTAAGTTATTAACTCAAATTAAAATATTCATATTAAAACATTTAAAAAATTTATTAACTTAGTAAATTAATAATAGCATATAATTAATAACCTGTAAATTAAAAAGTTATTAATTAATTTTTTCACATTGGGTTATTAATTATTTATAAAAAACAATTTTTATTTTTTTCACATTAGGTTATTAATATAAAAAAATAATTGAAAATAAAAAAATTCACATCAGGTTATTAATTATTCACATTAGGTTATTGATTAATTCACATTAGGTTATTAATACTTTCACATCAGGTTATTAATTAATTCACATTAGGTTATTAAAGCTTTCACATTAGGTTATTAATTACCCCAATCCGAGCCAATAAAATCAAGGGGTTTCAGAGGTCTAAATTATTTAAAGATTATTTAAAGATATATTAAAGATTTTTCTAAAGAGAAAGAAAAAATTTTTTTGATAAAATTTTGAATATAAAAAAGATTAATCAAATTTTAAAAATTCAATTTCAATCATCATATTCATTTTAAAATTATCCTGGAAGAAATTATATAGTTCCTGGTTTCCATAAACTCTAATTTGACCTTCACCATTTGCAGTAGAATATTTTTTCTCAAACGAAATCCCATTGATTTTAAATTTACAAGTACCAGCCTTTTTCTCAATATATTTTTTAACTAATTCAACACCTATGTTAAAATATCCTGTAGAATAATAAGCCTTTTTTAAAATTAAGTTCATTTTAAACATAAAAAGTTCTTCTTAAAATTTCATATTTAAATTATTTATATCTGATTTTTATTCCTAATTTTTTTAATAAGGCTTCATCTACTTTTCCTGTTTGCTTCATTTTGTTATCCTTTTGAAAATCATATATCGCTTTTTCTCCTTTATAACCCTTCCATAATAAAGCTGTAAAAACTTCATCTTCAGAATAAATCAATTTTTTTTGAGTAGTTTCTTTTTTAGTTTTTTCATCTAATTTAGCTTTTGGTTTTACTAAATTATTACTTTTCTCTTTTTCTATTTTAGTATTTATAGTTTTTGAATTATCCGTCTTTATTATTTCTTTAGTATTTATAAAAAAATTACTATAGACTACATAACCTGTTAAAAATAAAATAAGAATAAAAGCTATTGTTAATATAAAATCTCTTCTATTTACTTTTTTTTCAATATTTTGTTTTTCTTTTTCTAAAGTTTCAATTTTTGAATCATTTTTAGCTTTAAAGTATTCTAATTTATCTTGGAGTGATTTTATACACTTTGCTTTTTTATCTAATTCATCATTTAATAAATCATTTTTACTTTCAAGGTCTTTTATACTTTTTTCTAATTCTTTTTTATCAAATTCATTAATTAAAAAAGCATCTTTATTGACTTTCTTTTCTTTTTTATAATTAATAGAATTTATTTTTCCAATTAGTTTTGAACCAAATTGAAGAGGGACTTTATAATTAATATCTGCTAACTCACATAATAATCTTATATTATCATCTGAATGTCCTACAGCTGTTATAAAAGGAATATTTAAATTAACAACTTCATTACAAAAATCTAAATTATCAAAGAGTTTCATTTTACTTCCTCCACCTTTGATAAATACCAGATAATCATAAATATATCCTTGTTTTTTAGATTCTTTAATTTTTTGCTTTATTTCAGAGATAATATTATGATCTAAAAAAGTAACTCTTAATATATTTTCATCCATAACTGGGCTAAAACCAAAATATTTTTTTAATTTATCTTTATCTCCTTCAGTTTCATAAATATCATTCAATATGTCAGTTTCAATTATTCCATTGTGTCCTTTTAAACTTGTAATAACTAAAAAATTTACTTTTTCATCATTTTCCAATTTTTGATAAAGCCAATTTTCTGCTTGTTTATTTTTTTCAGATTTAAGCTCCAATAATGATTTTTTTCTATCAAGAGCCACTTTTAACTTAGGAAAATCTTTTTTATTTGAAATCAAAAAAGCTTCTTCAAGTTCCAATCGTGTATATAATTTCATTTTCATAGAATATGTATCAGGATAAGTTGTGAGCTTTCCTTTTATTTCATAAAATTCACCATTTTGAAGGTTCTTTCTCATATCTTCATTTACTATTAGAGTTAATTTATTTTTATTAATATCTTCCAATTCGTCAAAAAATTGTCCATAAAAATTTTTAGCCATATTATTAAAATTATATTTTCCAATCAAAGTTATATTATTTACTTCTATTTGCTTGTACTCTTTCTCTTTCCAAAGAGTTTCACTTTTAAACTCAATAATTTCTTTTTTATTTTCTCCAGAAGATGTTGTAATATTCAATGTTTTTCCTCCTTAAATTTTATTTGCATACCAAAAATAGATTAACATTTTCTAATCTTCTTTGTTTTTTATAGTTTACTGAAAATTAAATTATAATACATCAAAAATTATCCTAAAATCTTGTTTTAGAATAGAACAATCAATTTAATTTTCTATTTTGTAAAATCGTAGTAAATTAGAACATTAATTTTTTGAAGTATTTATTTTATAAATATCTCGTAAAATTGATTTTAAAGTATTTTTTCCTTTCGTTTGATAAAATACTCCAAGAACACATTTGAAATGTGTTAAAATTAAAATTACAAAGCCACAGATATGTTTGTAATATATTTTGAGAGTTACTTTTTATTCGATTTTTAATTTTTCTTTTGCTATTACCTTATATTTTTCTATTAATTCATTCTTAAAACCATTGTTTTCTAAATATTTTTCTATTTCCTGATAAACTTCTACTGATGTTTTTATTTTTGCAATATAATAACTTAATAAATATTTTACTTCTCTGCTTATCATTTTTTCTTGTTTTATAAGGATTTCTTCATCTTCTGTTTTCTGATCCGAATTACAATGCATTATTTTTTTCATAGCAGCTTTTGGAATTACTTGTCTTTCTCCCTTTGCTATTTTAGCTGAAAATAATCTTGCTGGGTCTTTTACTCCTGGTGTTGCCTGGATATTGTTATATGTTTCTCTTAAATATTCCTCGACTTTCTTTTGTGATGAAAGAGATACCAATAATTTTTTTACTGCTTCCTGGTTAGTCTTTGTAAAATTAATTTTAAATTCTTTAAATAGATTTTCAAAAAAATCAAGGTCATGTTTTTTCTCTTCTTGATTATCATGATTTTTTATATTTGTTTTATGTTTATATGATTTAAGTTTGTGGCGGAAATTCCACACACTTGTGTGTGGTAGATTCACACACTGGGGACTTTTATGTTTTATAGAGCTTTTGTTCAGTGTGCGATTTTTCTGTACACTGGAAAAAATTTCTTTTTTAGGTTCTATTAGTTCTTGATTTTTTAATATTTCATCTATCAAATCTTGTTTTTTACTTTTACCACTATATTTTATTTTTAAGATTTTACATAACATTCTTAGTTCTGCATAAGAAAGCTTTAATATAGAACTTTCCGTTAATTCAAATGGAGTTTCTAAATTTTCATGGTTAAAAAGTCTATTAAATGATATTTCAATGAATGTTTTATCAGTTGAAAATAGCTTTATAAGCTGTTCATAATTTATCTTGTAATAGGTTTTTTGTGGCATACCTCTTTTTTCTATAGTAAATAAATTATATTCAAGTCCTTCTCGTTTTATCTCTGTTATTCTTGTATTCTTTATTCCAACATAAAGAATTATATCTAAATCTGTAGCATAAAAAAATCCATCTTCAGTTATTGAATAATTTTCTTTGTGATATTTAGCCTGGCTTATTAAATATGATGTTATGGCTGCTAATTCTAAGCCAAAAAATCCTATTAATTTTTTATTAAGATATAATCCTGATTCCCAACTAAGCATATCAAATAAAATATTTTCAAAATTTATATTTAAGTTATTTATATTCATAAAAAAACCTCCCTCAAAATATTTGATAATGTCCGATAAAACTGTAAGATAAGAAATAGATATTGATTATAATGCAAAAATTATTTTTTATCTATTTTATTATCGGACTTTATTTTTACATTAAAAAATATATTTTGTGGGATTGTCTTTTAATTTTTTTTATGTTAAAATTAATTCAAGACAATCTATCCATGATCTATGGATATTGTTTATATAACATTCCCGTGTTATATAAAACAAACCACAAAACCACAATAAATGGGTAAAAAAGTTCCTGAAAGTTGACCAGACATAGCAGGAGCTTTTTTATTTAATTTCCATTAAAATGTTAAATTTTCTAGTGCTTTCCATTCTTCATATTCTTGCTTTGCTACAGTATTTCCTTTTTCTGCTTTTCTTTTTAATTCTTCTAATATCTCCTTATATTCTTTTATTGATTTTGACTCTTTTTCCAAAATAGCTTTCTCAAGCAAATTTATTTTTTCTTCCCTTGTATAAGTTTTTATTTCATTTCCACACCCAGCTAATAATCCTAATAACATTACTGCTATTAATACTTTTTTCATTTGAATACCTCCTGTTTTAATATATTCAAATTTATTATACCTGTTTTCACTCCATTTTTAAAGGCGTTTTAATTAAAATATGGTCTGTATTTTTATTAATTACCTTTAATGTTAACTTTTATATATTTAATATTTCTTTATTTTTCTTTAAGTATAAATACTGGTTTTGCCTTATATTTTATACTTTTTATTTCTATTGGTCCGAAATATCTCCCATCAAAAGAATTATTAATATCAGACAATGCCAATACTTCTTTTTCTCCTGGTATTAAATCTTTTTCCTTCAGACTAGGAAGTGGTCTGTACAATTTATCTTTTTCATATATTTTTCCCCAATTATTCCCATTTATATAAAGTTCTTGATTTATAATTTCTATATGATCTCCTGGAAGTGCTGCCAATTTTTTCATAAGAGAATCTATATTACTAACATACCCTCTTTTAAACATGAGTTCAGCACTTTTAGGGATTTCAAATACTATTATATCTCCCTTATGTAAATCTACAGGGGGATATAGCTTGTATATCCCTCTTGGTAGACTTCTAGTTTTATTGATTGTATAATTTTTACCTTCTTTTTTTAGTATTCCCATAAATATTAAAAATGCTACCAGGATAAAAATTCCTTTATAATCTCTATTTTTTCTTTTTCTCATTTATCTCTACCCCATTTATTTTAGTTGTTCCTCCTGTGTCATAAAAATTATATTTTGGTTCTTTAATTTCCCCTATACTCTGTTTCTTTTCCACTGTCTCTGGTCTTACTTCTCCTGTAGTTGTTTTCGCTTCTACAGTTGTATTAGAACCTGATGTGATATTTTGACTTCCTGATGATTTCTTCTCATCATTTGAAGTACTAGAAACATTATTTCTTGTTTCTCCTGTAGATATTGTGTCACTACTTTTAGTTATATTTGTTCCTGGATCACTTTCAGAAATATTTGATATTTCTGTTCTTTCTGCTCCTGTATCTACTGATGAAACAGTAGCTGTTCCTCCTTGTTCTGCTTCTTTTCCACTAGAAATATTATTTCTTGTTTCTCCTGTAGTTGCTGCTACTCCACTATTACTTTCTATTGGTGTTTCTTTTACTGAACCTTTAGCTGTACTAACATTATTTTTTACAGTTTCCTCTTTAGTTGCTCCACTACTATTACTTTTTATACCAAATGCTTTTTTTACTGCATTTCCTGTAGTTTTAGCAGCAAATTTAGCTCCGCTATATGCACCTCCTACAGTTGCCCCAGCTGCTGTTCCTATTGTGCCTCCTAAAGCAGAACCTACTGGTCCTAATACGCTTCCTAATCTTGCCCCTATATTTCCTCCTGTCTTAGCCCCCTGTAATGTTCCTTGTGCTGTTTCTTTTGCTCCTGTTCCACCAGTTTGAGCTACTCCACCTGCTGTTTGCATTGTATTAGTCAACATTTTTGTTGCTGTTGTAAGTCCTCCTATTGCACTTCCCATAGCTGCACCTGCAGACATACTTGGACTACCTGTCAACATCGAAGCAGCTAATCTTGGCAAACTAAGCAATATCAGTCCTAAAATAACTACTGTCATAGTCACATGAGTTATATTTTTCCCATTTAATATTTCATCTGTTATTTTTAACTCTTTAAGCATTGGTTGAGCTAAATAAAGCCAAAATTCTATAACAAAAAGTTTTATATTACAACCTATTATTGTTTTAAAAACATTTTTATAATATCCCTCTGTTGTTTCTAAAATTCCGCATGGAATAAAGATTATTGATATTCCTATTAAAAAATAATACTCTATCCAAGCCATGACTATGCTAAAAGCTATCATACAAAAACCAATTATTACTAATAAAGCTATAAAAAAATATCCCCAAGTTAAAGGATTAGCAGATACTCCTTTTCTTATTATTCCCCAGCCTACTTTTGCTCCAATATCTACTACTCCACTAGGATTTTTTAAATAAATAGAACTTATTGTTAAACCTGTTGCTAAAGAAGCTACTTTAGAAAATCCTCCTCTTATTCCTTCAATAAGCCAAGAAAAATTTAAAATTATAAAAAGAATATAACTAAATTGCCAAGTTTTATTAATCAAATATTTCAGTGGATTAAAATTTTCATCTGTTATTAATTTTTTACCCATTAAAGTTAAATCAAATGTTAATAATAATATCAACATAGCTGCAGATGGTACTTTTAAATTTCCTGGAATCACAACTATATATTTTAAAAAATTTCTCAAAATATCTGTTAAATAATAACTATTTATTGGATTTAAAGTCATTTTACCACTTTCCTATCTCATGACCTATTTCACTGTATACTTGCTTCAATTCTTTATTTGGATTATGCAATGCTTCTTCATGTGCTTTATTTAATGCTTCTTTCTGTACTTCTTCCATTATAGCTGCACTCTGTACTTTTAGTGAGTGAGCCATGAGTACCTTTAGTTCTGATAATACCTCAATTTGATGTCCTGCCATTGTTGCTGTAGCTTGTAATACTTGCTGTTGTCCTTCTGCACTATTTGCAGCACTCATTATCGCTCTTACCCTTTGAGCGTCATTTCCTATTTTTTCAGGATTTGCAAGTCCTACCATTTTCATTCCATCTTGCATAATATTTTTAGTATTATTCAATAATCTATCTGCTTGAAGAATGTAATCTTCAGGAGATAGATTTTTAAAGTCCACAAAGTCATTATAGACATTCTTAAATTGGTTCTGAAAGTTCTTATAATCATTTATCTGGCTCTGTACTGCATATTGAGTATCCATTACAAATTTTAAACCATTTTGTAATTGCTGTAGCTGCCCTGTAGTTAATTCAGTTCCTAGATTAGCCATGTTTCTTAAATCAGCTTCAAGCTGTTTTAACTGGTCTATTTTCATGGCTATTTGGTTTGTTTCCATTCTTTCTATTATTGCTAATATCTTACCCATTGGTCCATTACTTCCACCACCAAACAATGCAAATGAACTAATAGACAGAACTATAAATAACCCAATTAAACAAAATTTTCTTTTCATATTTCTTTCCTCCTTAAAATTTTTAAAAAATTGACTTTTTGAAGATTTATGATATAATTAAGTTACAAACCCTATGGGTACTTGTATTAAATGGGATATAAAATGTCATGAGATAGACTTTCACTTTGTGGAAGTCTTTTTCATACTCATAAGTTAGTGACATTTCTTGTGAGTAGTAGAATCCCATTTAGTACAAGGAGGTTTAGTATGTTTAAACTGGAGTTTCACTTTAACAACAATAAGATTGAAGGGGGTACTTTAATAATTATTCTTTTAATCATTGCTGTTATTGTGATTAGCTTCTTAGTTTACTAAACTAAGCCTCAACCCTTCGGGGTTTGCACTTTCTCTAGCTCTTACCTTATCGGTAAGAGCTTTTTTATTGTGTTTTATAACATACTGCATAAATACTAAAATTTATCCTATTCCACTTTTTTATAAAGTTATGATATAATTTTGAATTATTAAAACTTTTTTAAAAAGGGGATGATTTTTATGTACAATGAACCAAAAGTAGAATTAAAATTAAATGACTATACTCAAATGAAGATGGGGAAAAAAATTGGTGATAATATAATTTCTTCTATTGATAGAGCTGAAAATTATATATATATCATTTCTCCATATATTTCTGCTTCACTTATAAAAAAACTTCATAATGTAAAAAAATTTAAACCTAATCTTGATATAAAATTACTTTTTGCTGATAAAAAAGACTTTTTAAATGATGAAACCTATCAAAATCTCTTTTCTGAACTAATACGTTATCAGTGGAAAGAGGATATAGATAAAAAAAATAAGAATATGGAAACTATCAAATTACTTAAAAACAAAATTACAGATTCATATATTTTCATGGGAATTTTCTTTGTTCTTTTTAGTTGTATTTACTATTTTTTTAAAACTATTCCTAAATTTTTAATTCCATCATACTACTTAGTAGTACCTTTATTTTTTATTTGCTTTTTCTTCTTTAGTAATAAAATATCATCTTATAAGAAAAAGATTTTATTAATTCAAAGTGAAAAGACTGTTATTCCTGAATTCATTAAATTTCTTGATTTTAAATTTGTAAAACATTATGATAATGATGACAAAGTTTCTACCTTACATTTCCCACATGTCAAATTATTTTTGATGGATTTTAAAACTAATAATGGTAAAATTATAAAAAAAGCTTTTTGGGGTTCTGCTAATTTTACTCATTCTGGACTAAATGAAAATTTTGAGTCCATAGTTGAAACTATAGATCACAATTTAGTCTTGCCTTTACAAAATTTCTTTGATGACATGTATGCTCTTGACTTTCCATTACATCATGATTATCTAATAGCTGATTATTTATTTAAAAAAAGACTTTTAAAGCCATCTTCTTTTAAAGACTAAACATCAATCCTTTGGGATTTTGACTTTTCTCTAGCTCTTACTTTGCCAGTAGGAGCTTTTATATTTATCTTTCTATTCCTTGTGATTTTTCTTGTGTTGGCTGTGCTGCTCTTAATGTTTCCATTAGTTTTTCCTCTGCACCACCTTTAAATATCTTTTCTGATATTAATTCTCCTGTTTCCTTGTCATATTCTCTCATTGGTCCATTTAGTATTCCATTTTTATAATTTACCTCTTTTATCAGAATATCTTCATCATAGGTTTTTACATTTGTTGGAGTATTAGTTTTATCTAATGTTACCCAATCCCCCACTTTTTTCATTTCTTCATTAAATTTCCCTTTCTCTTCCATTACTCCATTTTCGTTATATCTTTTATAATCTGTTTTCCCATCTATTTCTAGTTCATACTCTTCTTTCAATTGTCCATTTTTATAATATTCTTTTTGCCCTATTTCTACTCCTTGTGTAAAAATTCTTTCTCTTTTTACTTTTTCATTATCATAAAGTTCTTGGTCTATTCTTTTATCTTCTTTAATTACATAATTCATTTTCTTTGTTTCTTCATTAGAAGTAGTTATCCATATTCCTATTTTTTCTCCATCTTTATAATGACCTTTACTTTGTATTATTCCACCATCTTCTGAATAACTATTTTCTTTCCAAAGCCCAGTTTTTACTCCATTTTTATATATTCCTTCACTATTTTCTTCCCTCCAAAAACCATCTTTATTCCCTTTGAAGTTTACTTTGTTTTCTTTTTCTTCTCGTTTAAACATATCTAAAAATCCCATATTTCTTTCCTCCTTAAAATTTTTAAAAAATTGACTTTTTTAAGATTTATGATATAATTAAGTTATAAGACCCTTAGGGGCACTCGATAAGTATAAATCTCTGATGAGTTTGGCTCTCACTTTGTGAGAGCTTTTCTCATATATATCAAGAGGTCAGAGACTTGGTATATAGTAGAAATACTTATCGAGGAGGTACTATTATGTACATTTATGTCAACACACTTTCAATTCATGGAGGAATAGCTATAGCTTTCTTCATTATTGCTTGGTGGTGGTATAAAAACAAATAGTAACCTCAAGCCCCTTTGGGGCTTTTTTTATTCTTTTAGAATTCTATTTTCTCTTTCTATCCCTCTTTATTTGTGCTATTTTTATTCTTCTTACTGTATCTATTACTGCTAAAACTACTATAAATATGAAAAATATTGTAATAAAACGCATAATTAGACCTCCTTATTTATTGTGATCTGTTTTTACTTTTTCTTTTTATTAACAAAACCATCTTTTTCAAAATTAACATATGTTCCATTAATCTTTAATTTTAGGTACATTTCATATTCTTTACCATCTTTTTTGCTTACAAATTTGAAAGCTGCTTTTTTACCAGCTAATAATGATTTTAGCTTTGCTTTAGTTACTTTTATTGGGTCATTATAGTGTTTTGTATCTTCCCACATAAAAAACTTGCAGTCTTTATTGGAACAATTATAGAATGTCTTATTTCCCTCTTTTGTCTTATTTTCATAAATTTTCCCTGTTTTACACATAGGACATTCTCCTAATTCTTCTTTAAGATCATTTCTATTTATTTTTTCTATTTCTATATCTGTTTTTATTATTTCTTCCAGTTCTTTTTTAGTCATTTCAACTAAATCATCTATTTGTGTTTCTCCTTTATAGACTTTCTTTAAAATCTTACTAAACTCTACAGTTTTGTCTTTATACAGGTTTATATTCAGCTTATCAAGTATTTCTATCAACTTTTCCCCTAAAGGTTCTAAAGAGAAATTAGACCCTTTTAGCGATATATACTTATTTTCTATAGCATTTGCTATAGTTACTGTTCTTGTTGCTGCTGTTCCTATTTCTACTCCTTCTAATATCAACTTATACTCTTCATCTTCTGTCATTTTCTCTGTTCTGAATGGATTTTCTAAATACAAAGACATATCGCCCTCTGTTATTTTTGCTGGAGGATTTGTTTTTTTCTTTACTGCTTTAAAATCAGTCTTGAAAGTGTCTCCTTCTTTTAATTCAGGAAGATTATTTTCTATTTTTTCTGGTTCATATTTCAAGTACCCTTCTTGTTTTACCGTTTCCCCTTTAAATTCAAATATTTCATCTGCTACTTTTAATGTAACAATAACCTGATCTATTATTGTATCTTCTTTAAGAAAATTACTTATAAACCTATTAAATACAGCTTTATAAACAGTTTTTTCTTTTTCATCAGTCAAGTCTTTTTCTATATCAGGAATTTTCGTTGTTATAGTAATAGCCGAGTGACTTTCAACCTTAGAAGAATCAAAAATTTTCTTAGTATCTTTAAATTCAAGGTCAAGTTCTTCAGGAAGTTTATTTAATATTTCTTTTACCTTGTCCTTCTCATTCTCTGCTAGACGTTCTGTATTAGTTCTTGGGTATGTAATATACCCTTTCATATAAAGAGATTGAATAATTTTCATTGAAGTTGTAAAATTCATTTTATGATTTTTTGATAAAAAACTTTGTAGCTTAGATAAAGAAAATAGTTTACCTGGATATTTTTTTACTTCTTTATTTTCTATTCCTGATACTACAGCTTTATTTTTATTCAGATCAGCAGCAAACTTTTTCGCTGCTTCCTCTTCATTTTCATTGAACTTTTTATCATTTATAGAAAGAAGTAAGTCTATATCTCCTATTTTTAAAGGACTTTCTACCTGGTAGTAATTTTCAGGTTTAAAATTCCTAATTGTCATTTCCCTATCATAAATAAGTTTCACAATAGGTATTAATACCCTTCCTGCTCTTAATAAAGTACCAGATTGTAATGTTAAATGCCTTGTTAAATTAATCCCTAAAAGCCAGTCCATATATGCTCTAGCTAAACCTTCATCATGTAAATTTTTGTATTTGCTATTATCAGGTAAATTATTTACCTGTTTTTTTATGGTTTCTTCTGTTTGCTCTGGCAACCATAGTCTTTTCACAGGCTTATTTGTTCCTATGTTAGCAATAATAAGATCTATTATTATTTGCCCCTCCCTCTCCGCATCACCACAGTTAACTATCTCCTTCACATCTTCTCTATTTACCAATTCCTTTAAAATCTTATATCTTCTTTTTATTTCTTCATCATTTTTTAATCCAAATTTAAAATCTTGTGGAATGAAAGGAAGCTTGGTATCTTTCCAAGCCATTTTATCCACTCCTAAATATTTTTCTACGTCGTAAAGCTCAAACAAATGCCCTTTTGCCCAAGAAACAATATATTTATCGTTCTCATAGTATCCATTTTGCTTATTAAATACTTTCAATGCTTGAACTACTGCCATAGCCAAACTTGATTTTTCTGCTATAATTAAGATTTTTTCCATATTTTCCCCCTATTCTTTAATTTTTGATAAAATAAAACTTTCTGTAGAATCAAAACTTAAAACTTCTTTATCTTCATAAATAACATTCTGAAATTCATCTATAACTCTTATTAAAAAGCCATAATCATTAAATTCTTGCTTTAAAACAATTTTTTTATTTTCATCTAAAAATTTTATTTCTCTTGGAAAATTGTCTTTTTGAAGTTTATTAATATCTTTTATATTTTTATCCATAGTTATTTCAACGTATGAAACATCTTGAAGTTTTAGAAAACATTTCGTCATTTCCGTAAAATTTGCTGTTCTATCTTCAAGAATATAAGTTGAACTCCAAGTATTAAATTGACTTGAACGTAATTCTTTTTCTTTTCCACCTGTTGAGTAATTTACTATATGTTGATAATGCCTGTTGTCAATGTGGATAATACAATCTTCATCTAAAACAATATTTTTTTCATATGTAAAATTTCTGTATTCTTCAAGGTTTAATAGAACTTTTTTATCTTTAAAATTATTTTTTAATAAATAATCCATAAATTTAGGTACTTTCAATTTAACCTCCTATTTTTCATTAAATTTAAATTATCTTAGCTTTAAAAAGCTACTAAGCCTTATTAAGTTTATCTCTTACCTTTTCTTTGTATAACTTTAGAATTAGGACTAACTCATCTATATTCTCTTCATCATAGTTAAATGATTTTATTTCTTTTTTAACTTCTTGAATCTCATTATTTGTTAAATTTTCAACATATAGATTTATTTGAGTTTTAATTTCAGATTTCAAAACCTCATTTAAAAAATTGTCTATATTCTCTTTTTCAAAATTTAAACTTTCTAATTCTTTTAATAATCTTCCAGTTTCTTCCTCACTTAGTTTAGAATTGCTATTAAGCCGATATTTTTTTATAGCTTCTTTATCTTTAAAAATTTGTTCTTCATTTTCTAAGCTATAGTAAATATCTCTTTCCCCTGCTATTCTAAATACAGGTGATGGATATTCTATTTTAAGAACTTTATAAGTATATCCATTTTCAAAATTTGAAACTGATATTGTTCTAAAAGACCCTGTAACTAAAACAATTAAAATTATTACTAGAAACCAAGAAGGACTTTTTTTACTATCTCCACCTATATAACCTTTAAACAATATTACAATTCCATATATAAGTATGAAAAAAAACAATGCTTTTGTAAAAAATTCTCCTGTAGAAAAATAAAAATTTAAAATATCAGTAACCATATAAAAATCTCCTTTTTTATTTTTTATATAAAAGACACTCTTCTTAAATGAGCTTTTTTCCTTTTCGGGAGTACCCAGCCTCCCCTTTGAGCTTAGAATAAATTATCACTAAAACTGAAAATTTCATCTAAGCTCCTATAACTTCATGCTTTAAATTATATTTTTTAACTATTCTTTGGTCTTTTATACACTTCTCTATGTATTCAATAAGTTCTTCTGGTGCTTCTGAATTTCCATAACCTTTTATTTGCCTAAGTACAAATTGGGTTCTTTTCTTACCAAATTCTATTGTGTATCTCTTTTTTTGGTATATAGTTGTGTAGATTATGCAATTTTCTTCATTTACAGCTGGAATATATGAAAATACACAGTTGTTATTTTCCTTTCCTTCATTAAAAAATTCTTCTTTTGTTTCCAACATTTTAAATTCTGCTGGTAACTCTAATTGTAAAAATGGATTGCTTGGTTTTATTTTCAACTCCATTTTCTTATATTTTTTCACTCTTTGGATTTCTGCTACCCTGTCATGCTCTTTATATAACTTTTTCATAGTTGTTATATCTAAATTAAATTTTCTTTTCAACTGCCGTGTCATATCAATATAATCATATACAATTGTTTCATAATAGCCATCTTCATGATCAAAATCTGTTATGTGTTCTTTATAATACTTTAAAAAGAATTGATTGATTTTTTCTCTTTCTGAACCATTTATTAAGATTTCTTTTAAAATAACTTTGTTTAGCTCTCTTTCATTAATATGTTTTAAAATTTTCAAAATAGTATATGAAAAATTTAATGATATTTTATTGAACCTATTAAATAACCCTTGTTTTTTTGTTTTTAACTCTAATAAGTGTTTTTTATTCTTTGCATTTTCTAAAAGCTTAAAGTCTATAGGAACTGAAATTTTTATTGGATCTGAAATATAATCTTCTAAAATATCTTTTATAAAATAATTTGTTTCCCCAAGATATTCTAAATAATTTTTTATTACTATTTTTCTAATCCCATCTTTAAACTTAGTTAAATCTTTTAATTGTAATTTTTTAGATACAGCAGTTGTGCCACTTGAGCCTTTTTTACGTATTAAATGACCTAAATTTAAATCGTAATCACTATCAAAGAAGATTTTGTTATACATTTTAGTAATAAATTGTTCTCCTTTTTCTTTAAATAGCTCAAATCCATCAAATACTCCAATATCTATATAAAAACCAGTAGTTTTTCTAATAATATAATTATAAAATTCAGAAAAAGAAACTACAAAACTATCTTTAATTTTTAAAATTAAATCAAATTTTTTTAAATTTTCTATATTATTTTTTAAAAAACCTTTTTCTTCTTCAGTAAGATTTAAAAAATATAAAGTGCTTCTAATTGACACAACACAACAACTTTCCTTTAAAGCATAAAATACCTTTTTTAGTCTTGGAGAATGTTGTTCAAGGTCAATTTCAAGTGTTTTAAGTTTATCTAATAGTAAATTCTCTCCACTTTTTATTGGCATTATTTCAATAACTTCTCCATCAATTAAGATTTCCATTTTCTGTACCTCTCTTTTCTTGGGAGCACCCAAACCCCCTTTGAGTTTAGAATAAATTATCAGTAAATTAAACTGAAAATTTTCTCTAAACTCTCATAAGTTCTCTGTTGTTTTTTATAATTAGATGTGTTATTATTAATTATTCATCTAATCATGAATCTCGGATATAACTATTTTGAAAAGCTCCCATTAGAAGGGAGTTTTTCTCATTTTATCCCTAAAAATTATATTTAAACTAATATTAATACTCCTAGAAAAGGTTTAAGCATAAGGAAACAAAAATAAAATATTATAAAAGGTTTTGCATAATAAATTTTCGCTTCTGCTGATATCTTTTTAGGTAAATTCTTTATTTTCACTAAAGAAATTGCCAAAAATACTAATGTAGCTTCTGATAATGTTAAAATAAAATTTAAAATTTGAAATAATTTTATAACACTGCTATAAAGAGCTTCAAAATATCTAATTTTCATATATTTTTCAATATTGATTGGAGGTATACTTCTATCTATAATAATTGTCATCACTATTGCTACAACCATTATTAAGAATAGTTTTTTCCACCAATATTCTGTTATTTGAGTATTAATTACTGTAAAAGCTTCCTTTCTTTCTTCTTCTGGAATTTTATTATATTTTTCCTCACAAGCTTTTAATAAGCTTTTACAGAAAAAGAATATTACAATATAAATGGCTATTACTATAATTTTAAATAACAATATTTCCATTAATTACCCTCCTTAAAATCTTCATAATTGGTCTCCTTTTTAATATTTTTAATAGAATTTTTTTTAAAATTATCCTATACTGTAGATACTATAAACTTTTTGGAGGTTCTAAATATGATTCTTAACCAATTTGAAAGATTGATTGAAATTTATGATAGTGAAGTCGCTAATATTAATTCTATGTTACGAATTGACTTTGTCTATAACAATGTAAATTCCTTCATTCTTTATCAAAATACCCCAGAACTAAAATATTCTTTCTCTATATGTTGGTCTGTTAATAACACTTATTTTCTTCAATACTTCTATGTAAAACAAAATAAAAAAGGAGAGTATTATTTAAAACCATTTCTAGACCCACATATTCATAAAAACTTGAAAGATAAATTCAAAGGTGAAACCCCTATGATTAATTACTTTGAATATATTTTTGATAACCTTGATAATAACTTGCATATTAGAGAACCAAAAGATCAAATACGCCAATATGCTGCTAATATGCCAAGGAATTGTATTTTTTTTCATTATTTCACTAGAAAAAATATGTCTGTTGACATGGTAAAAAAGCTTAAAAAAATTTATAATGATGACTTTTTAATTGCACAAATCCAAAAACAAAATCAAACTGCCGTTTTTAGTAATGATATATTTGATGCTAGAGATATTTATATTGAATATTCTTCAAGATTTAGATAAGCTTAAATCTCTACTGGATTATATTTTAAATTCTTTTTCATAAAAAGTTTTTAGAGTATATCCAGTTTTTTTTAAGTATTGTGTTCCTTCTATAAATCTATATTTATTATTAAATGGAATATCTCTAAATATTTCATAATCTGCCTCTATAAAATCATATATCCTATAATAATGAGTATTTGTTTCTACTAAAAAGTAAGGTAAATCTATTTCTTCGTCATATTTTATTGATATTTCCATATCTTTAACTAAGTTTTGATTTTTTATTTCTATCATTTTAAATGGTACTTTTAATAAAACACTCCAAATTTTATCCTCTATTTTTACTGAATATTTTTCTATATAAGGAATTTCATGTTGAAAATAAATAAGAAATTCATCATAAATCATATCTCCTAGTTTTTCTTTATAATGCCCTAATATTTCTTTTTCTGGGAATGTGTGTAATAGCTTATCCATGACTATAAAATACCTTCCATTTCTTTGTATTATTTTCCCCTTATTTATTTCTGAAATATTTAGATCTTTTATTATTGCTTTTTTCTTCTTCACTTTTTACCTCCTTAAAAGCTATATCTAACCCCTATTCCTCCATACACTCTATGATTATCTTTTACTATAGGAGAATCCGAAATTTTATCTCCAAAGTACTCTACCCCCACAAAAGTATTAGCTGATAACTGCTCTGTTACTGCGTATTCCACAGTTATTGAAGCACTAGCACTGAAAGAATCCTTTCCTTTATGAGTTTTATCTATCTTTGTATTTTTGCTTACTTCTTCTGATGAAACACCAGTATAATAATCTACCCATTTTGATTGATAGTATTTAACCCCTGCTGATGGAAGTATAACCAATCTTTCATTTACTGGTATGATATACGTTAGAGAGAGTTCTCCTTTACTACCTTTTGAACCAAACAAGTAGTTAATATTCCCTATAACTTCTTCTGAAAATTCAAAATCTACATCTAGTCCATACATAAACTGTGTTTTTCTACTATCAATTTCATCATAGCCGTTATCCATGTCTGAACCTTTAATAGTCCAACCATCAAAATATCCAGCTAATGGGTCTATAATAGCGTTTAGTTTAAATTGTGGCTCTTCATAAAGAGTAAATCCTGGTTTCAATCCTTTTATAAAAAATCTGTTATAGTTTAAATTTACAAGTGGTAAAGGTCTTATTTGATTTTTACCTTTATAAATGGAAGTGCTGTAATTCCCAGCCACTCCCACTGTTTGTATTCCTTCTGCTGCAGCTACTGCTGATAAAGCTAAAAACATTGATAATATTCTATTTTTCATATTTTTAATCCTCCATTTCTTCTATTGCTCCATCTATAAACATCTTTCCATCAAGTCCTTTGTAATTTAACCATTCAATATTAAATTCTTTTGTTTCTAAGTTTTCTAATTCTCTATATTTCTTTTGGTCGTCCTCTCCTGCTGTAGCTACATAAGCCAGTTCTAATGGACTTAAAGCTAGTTCATAAAGTCGGCTTCCTTTAGGACTTTTAAAGTAATAATGCTTCTTTTCTGTCATTCTTGTAAGCATATATATTTCTGTTTCATTTAACCCAAATGTTTTATATGTTGCTATATGTTCTTCTGTTTCTGCATTTGGATTAGCTAAGTATATTCTTGAATAACAAGCGTCTAATACAGCACTTAATATACTTGAATTTGCTATATCTGTTAGTGATTGAGTAGCAAATAATACCCCTGCATTTTTCTTTCTAAGTACTTTCAGCCACTCCCTTATTTTTGCTTCAAATTGCGGATTATCAAAGAATAACCAGCATTCATCTAAAGTTATAAGTGTAGGTCTACCATCTAATAGTTCTGTTTCTATCTTATGGAATAAATAAGATAGTGCTGGTGTAACTGCTGTCTTTGATTGAGATATTTTCTCCATTTCAAATACCATATATAAAGCACTATTATTCATAAAATCCGTGTTCCCATCAAAATATTGTCCTAAAATACCATTTCCAGTGTATTTTTCTAATGCTATTTTTAAATCCTTATCCATTCCAGCAATTATATTTACAAAAGAACTCATAGTTCTTAATTCTATTGTTAAATTTCCTACAGATTTTAAAGATTCACTTATAAATGTCTTTTGGAGTGGCTTTAGCTTTATATCTTCATTCAGTGTTAAAATTTCTTCAATCCATTCTTGACACCACAGTCTTTCTATTTCATCATCACATTTTGCCAGTGGTTGAAATTTTAGCCCTTTACTTCCTAAATCATAAAATATTCCCCCAGCAGCTTTATTAAGTACCCTTGTAGAACCTCCCTTATCAAAAGCTATTACCCTTGAATTACTGTACTTTAAATACTGTCCTTGTATAAATGCTAAATGCACTGATTTTCCAGCTCCTGTAGGTCCTACCATTAAGGAATGAGCTACATCATTGTAATGAAGATTTAATCTAAATGGAGTATTCCCTGTAGTTTGTGTATAGACTAAGGGAGGTTCGTTTAAATGCTTATTCCAGCTATCCCCAGCCCATATTGCACTGGTAGGCAACAAGTGTGATAAAACTATGGTATTCATTGGAGGTTTTCTTACATTACAAACAGTATTCCCTGGTATTGTTCCTAACCAAGCGTCAAAACTCAAAAAACTTTCTATTTCTGCTGTAAAATTAAGATTATTCAGTGTTTTCTTTATTTCCATAGCTTTTTTTTCAACTTGACTTTGGCTTTCATCAGCTACTATGATTACTGTTGTGTAATACCCTAATCCTGTACTTCCTTCATCTAAAAGCTGTCTTTCTCTATCTAGTTCTGCTGTTTTAGATAGAGCATTTTTATTTACAAATCTTGTTTCTTTTTGCGTAAAAATTTCTATTATCATCTGTTTTAAATTCAATCTTGATGAAAACCACTTTCCCTGTCTATCTGTTATTAACTTCTGTCCTGTAAGCTTATCTAAACATAAGAACCTTGTATTCCATCTATATTCGATATTTGTTTTATTTAAACTATCTAATATTCCTGGCACACTTTCACTAGGAAAACCCAGTAAAGATATCATTCTTAAATGCTTAGTTCCTAATTTTGGTTCTGTTCCTGTTACCATTCCACAATCTGTAATGTAATTATCCAGGAATATTTTTGCTTCAGGTACTTTTACAATAAAATCTGTATCAGATACTAAAGAATGATAATATGTTAAAGTTTCTTCTTCTGTTAAAACTCTAAATTCTTTAAATATAGAGGATAAAAGACCATCTATATTTATAAGTTCATTCCTATAGTATTTTAAGTTTTCTTCTGTAGTATTTATTATTTCTATTTCATTAGTCCTCTCAAAGAATAAATTCCCTGCTTTTTTAAGTTGATCTGTAGGAGTTAACCAAGAAAAAGTTATATAGTATTCACTTTCATAGTGAAATCCACTTTTAAAAAATTCCTCTCTTTCAACTTCTAAAAGATAAACTGGTATATTCTTTATCCCCTCTTTTGTACTATAATCCCTGCTCTTCTTTCTAATAGCGTCTACATGGAAAGACCAATCACTACCAAGTCTTTTTAAAGCATTATTTAAAATATCTGCTGCCCTTGTAAGTTCATGTACTGTTGAACTATCAAGGTCATGTCCTCTAAAACTAAAGGTTGTCTGAAATCTTCCATCTTTATTTATCATTACTGGAAATTCTGTACCTTCTGCAAAATATCCCCATGGAAGAAGGTCTGCTAAGCTATCAGGATTAAGTGTAAAATAACTTTGTTTTTGTGGAGGATTGATTAATTTAGAAACTGTATCAATTATTTTTTCTATCATTCATTCTCTCCTATCTATGATAATATTTTTTATATTGAGCATATCTCACAAAGGCTGTAAAAAATTTAGGGTCATTTTTTGTAAGATTTACTATATATTTATGAGAAAATATAAACAAAAGCGGAAACCATAATTTCCCTGTTGCAAAAATGGCTATTACTGCTGCCAGTGCATTTAGTCCTACTGGTTCTTTTGCCCCACCAGCAAAAAGTATGTCTTGTGTAAAAGCTTGACATATTGGCTGTCTATATTCCATTACTTAACCTCCTCTAAAACATATTCCCCATCTTTATATCCCTTAACTTCGGCTATGCTTCCTATTACTCTTTTTAAACCTTCTCTTTTAATAAAAACAAGAATATGAGCTACTCTTGAAATCATTTTCTGTTGTGGACTAACTGAAACCTCTGAAATGTACTGTTCTAGCTGGTCTAGTCCTGCTCTAGGGGAATCAGCATGAATTGTACATATTCCCCCTGGGTGTCCGCTGTTCCATGCTTTTAGAAGGTCAAGTGCTGCTCCTCCCCTTATTTCTCCAATAGATATTCTATCTGGTCGCATTCTTAGAGTAGCTTTTAATAAATCTCTTATTGTTACTGTATCTGATGTTCTAAGAAACACTCTGTCATCACAAGCACATTGAAGTTCTTGGGTATCTTCTATGATTACCATTCTTTCTTGATATTTTGCTATTTCATTGATAATCGCGTTACACAAAGTTGTTTTCCCACTAGAAACACCACCTATTACTAAGATATTTTTCTTTTCTTTTACAGCCTTACAGATAGTGTTATACTGCTTTTCTGTCATTGTTCCATTATTCACATATTCCTCTAAAGTAAATATCTTTATTGCTTTTTTTCTTATATTAAATGTAGGATTTTTTACAACAGGTGGTATCTCTCCTTGAAAACGGCTGCCACCTATTGGTAACTCTGCTGTTACAAGTGGATTTTTCATATTTATTTCTGTTCCTACTGCACCAGCAACAAGAGTATTTATTCTCAATCCATCTTCAAAAGACATTTTAATTCCTGTCTTTTTCCTCCCCTCTGATAAGGTATCAATCCATAAATCCTGATTGTCATTTAAGTACACTTCTATAACATCTTTATCATTCAAAAATCCCATTATTACTGGTCCGAAAGATTGTTCAAGAAGCTTAATTACATTCTCCTGTAGTTGTGTCATTTTCTTTCACTTCCTCTGTTTCTGCATTCTCTTCTATTTCTAAAGAAATATGTTTCTTGATATATTCCTCTATTTGTTTTAGTAATCCTTGAAATAGCTCTTCATTTTCAAGAAATGATATTAGTATTCTTTCATCTCTTAATATGAGTGGTTTTATTTTCTTCCATAATTTTAGAGAATCATTACTTACATATTGCTTTTTTCTTTCCCTTGCTTTTCTTAGCTCTTCTTCAAGCCTTTTAATTTTATTTTCTTGTAATATTCTTTTTGGTACAGGTTTTTTTCCTTCCTGATCTACCTTTATTTTTTCTTTATTTTCTTTATCCATTTATTTATGTAACCCCCTTGTTATCTAATTTTATCTGACTTTGCATTATCCCCAAGTTTTGGATATCTTTTAAATCTGTCTTGAAATCCTTCATCTACATACCATTTAGCAAGTTTTCCTTGTATTGGCTTTGTTCCTGCTTTTAAAATAATAGAGGTATTTTCATCTAAATTATGTATTTCTCCTGCTGTTATAAGAGGTCTGCCAACATAACTTTTATTATAGTTTACTGATGGTAAAAAACCTCCACCTTTGTATGATTTAGAAGTTGTAAGCACTGTAGTATTTCCTATCCTCTTTTCAATATATTGTGCTGTATCTACGTCATTTGTACTGTAGTATATAGAGGTTGTCATATTCCCTAAAAATGAATTGTTTTCTCCATAAATAGCTTTTAACTGCTTCATATCTTGAATGATTATCAAGGCTTTCATTCCATATCCCCGTATATATGAAATAGCTTTATGAAACAGCTCAACTCTTCCTATCGCTGGTAATTCATCCATCAAGAATAAGAATCTATGCTTAAATGCAACATTTTCCCCTCTATCATTAATATCCATATTATTTGTTAATATGAATACTATTTGGTTTATAAATAATTTAAGTAAAGCTGCTGATATATCTACAGCATTTGGAGGGGTAACAAAGTACAAATCTACTGGCACTTCGTAATTCATTAAATCATTTATTCTAAAATCTGATGAATCAGTATTTCTAGCTATTGTAGGTACAACAAATACAGCTAACTCCGTCTTTGCACTTGAAATTATTCCTGACCTTTCATTTGGAGCTCTCCCCATCATTTCTGCCCCTACTGGACTTACAATAGGGTGTGTTCTTGGTCTTTCTATATCATCTAATATTATTACTTCTCCATATATTTCTTCAAAAAGGCTTTCTTTCCCATCTGAATTATGAATAGCCGTTCTCATTTGCTCCAGTTTCTGTTCTTCTGTCGAGTCTGGCGAAGTAATAAACCTATATACATCAGCAAGAGAAGCTACTTTATTTTGTTTTATATATAGAACATGCAATATGACTGCTGTTAAATAATTTACTGCACTTGGTCCAAAAAATGGGTCTTTCGCTTTTTCAGGTGCAATAAGTGTTTCAGCTATTATTTTTGCATCTTGATATTCAAAAACTGTTCCCTTTCTAATTTCAACTAAAGGATTATATTTGCAGCTTACGCTGGTTATTCCATCTGCTGTAGCCTGAAATCTTAAAACTTTATGTCCTAATACATTTCTTCTGTAAGAAGCTGTATATTGCCAGTTTTCCCCTTTAATATCATTTATAAGACTTCCACCTTTCCAAGTCCAAAGAGTTGGAAGAACAACTGATACTCCTTTCCCTCCTCCTGTTTTAGCAATCATCATAACATGACCTGATGAATTATCTATTAAATCTCTTCCCCATTTATCACGACCTATAAATACTCCATCTTTTTTGTATTCAGGTTCTCTTAATTCTTTATTTATAGTTTGGTTTTTTAATATATTTTTTTGATATATTCCTAATGTTCCTGAATATTTATAGTCTTTTTCGTAAGGTTTCTTTTTAATAATTAACCCTGTTTCCTTATATGGAAAAAATCCCATTTCATCAATATCATTTTTACTTGCCCATTCTGCCGATCCATGAGTTGTAACCTTTTGTTTCTTGTAATTTATAGCTCCTACAAGAAACATTCCAATTACTAATCCCATAAAAAAGTTTCCATTTGCCTTTTGATATGCTTGTGGGGCATTATCCTTATATTTACCCCATTCAATATATTTATGAGGAAGATATATTGGTATTTCTTTTACAACCATTAAAGGACTTCCAAGTCCTTTTGCATAACCTGTATATTTGGCAAAAGTTTGAGTTGCTCCCCATAATGCAAAGAAAAAACTACTTAAAAATACTACTGCTGATATTTTCTTTTTAGTTTCTTTTTTCATATTACCAACTCGCTCTTTGAGATTTATATGGTCTTAATATCATGTCTGCATGAACCATAATATTAAATCTATCTCCTGCTTTAATTGTTATAGTTGGTTGTCTGTCAAGAGCTTTTGAAGCAAATTTATCTCCAATAGTTATAATTTGTTCTCCTGCTCCGCTAGCTGCTGCATTTCTCCAATTATCATCATTGTCTGTTACTACTGCTCCTGCTGCTCCTAATGCTGATGAAAGAAGAACTCCTTTAAGTAAACTAGCAAAATGATTATTAACTTTTCCTGTTATTCCTGCCTGTCCTGTCAAATCTACGCCTTGCATATTATCAAGGTCAAGGCTGCTTCCATCAGGAAAAATCAAGCGTTGCCATACTACAAGTAACCTTTCTTGACCCCAAGTGACATTACTGTCATATTTTCCTAAAATCCTTGTTCCTTGTGGTATAAGTAAAAACTTATGGTTTATAGTATCGTATATATTTTCTGATACTTGAGCTACAATGGTTTTAGCTGCAAGATCACTATTCATTCCAGTAATTACAACTGCTGGTATGAAATCCCCTGCTGTAACTGTATATGGACTTATTGCTGGTACTATTGCACTATTAAGTATAAAATCATTTCTTTTTTCTCCATATAGAAAAGCTTTTTTAGAAGCTTGTCTATTTTGGTCGTAATCTCCTTCATTTATAGAATTGCTTTGAACTTCTGGTTGTCTTTGTTCTGCTCTAACTGATTTAAAACCTATTGGACTTCTTTTAGCTTTGTTTGCTTCCTCCTGAAGCTTTCTAAGTCTTTCTATTTCCTCTTGATTTGCCTGATTTTTTTGTTCTCCCCCTTGATTTATATAAACTGTATTTACTCCTGTATCTTTTATAGTGTCCTCATATTTTGGCTCTTTAAAATCTATATCCCCATAACCTGCATTGAGGTTAGCTTCTACTTTTTGAACTCCTTTTTTAGAATCTTTAGTTTTATCTTTTCCATTAATGCTAGGACCTCTAAAAACACTTATTATCAAATAAAGAAGAACTGCACCTATTATCATATATATAATCTTAAAATTGATATGCCTCCCTAAAAAAGGAGGTTTAGGAGGTGGTGTAGGATTATCTTCTTCACGATTTATATTTTCTTCTTCTCTTATTTCTTCATCAAACTGGCTCATATTCCACCTCCTTATAATCTTACTGGGTAATGGTCTTTTGGCTGTTTAATAAAGCTGCCATCTTTTTTAATAATTATCTTTTTCTTTCCATATTGCAACACAACTTGGCTTACTAATCGGTCAATTATGAAATAATTAGTATCAGGATTATAATTAGCTCTTATCATTGCTTCCTTACCTGTCTGTTCATCACGCATGAATATTGCTGGTAACTGGTTAGCATCAGCTTTTTTACTAAGAAGGATAAAAGTTTTTTGTCCATCATCAAAGACTTGCAGCGGACACCAAGTGTCTTTTGTTTTCTTCCACTCATAATTGTGGTTTATATTTTCTAAATTCACTGGTGTTAGTTGTGCATCTTGCTGCTTTCTTTTAAGATTTTTTAACATAATGTCTTGTGGATATTTGAAGCTAACCATTGGGTTATACCAATCGTTAGCAGCATGTAAAAAGAAGTTATAGGTTCTTTTGTTAGTATTTATAATTAGATTTGTTTTAATCCCTGTCATAAAAGGTTTTAAAGTGACAATAGTTCTATTGCCATCTTTACTACCTGTTATTCCTTCTTCTACAGTCCATCTTTCAGTATCTCCACCAGCCATAAAAGTAATTTCTTCATCTGGGTTAAAATATATTGTTGTTAAAAAGCCTTCTCTACAGTAGATACGATACATATCTTTTTCATTATAGACAAAGGTAGTTCCTATATTTTGTCTGGCTGCTTTAGCACCACTTCTTATTTCTGGTTCAGCCATAGAAAAATCTACATATTCTGTGGCTTCAATTAAATAGTCAGGATTTATATTTTCTGTTTGATCCGCTGCCATCATAAGTAAAGATAGCAGACAGAATATAATCAAAATCTTCTTTTTCATTAATCATCTTCCCCCTTCATAGGTGCTAATTCTTCTATTTTTTCAGTTATTAAATTCTCATAAACAGACTTAATAAAATCAGCTTTTTCATCTTCTGGTAGATTATTTAAAACTTTTTCAAATTCTTTAACCTTCTCATCTACCATAATATTTTTAATAAAACTAAGTTTTATTTCTAATAATTTTTCTTCTTTTTCTTTGGATATTTTGCTTTCTTCCTCTATACTTTTTGAAGTTGCAAAAAGTCCATACCACATGAGTATTAAAAAAATATTTAATGCTATCATGTATAAACTTTTATATTTTAAACCATATAAATTAATTAAAATAAATATACTTACATTAAAAATGATAGCTATTCCTATATTTAAAAATTTTTCTTCTCTTGTTATATATTTCATTATTTCTCTCCCTGCCCTGTTATTTCAGGAGCAAAATTAAAATCTGTTATAGTTATTCCTAAAGGATTTATAATTTTTGCTTCCTCTGTAGCTGGTGCTAATATTTTCACAGTAAATATTCCAGCCATTTTTTCTACTGTTTCTAGACTTCCTTTGGTGTAACTTCTTTCAAGCCACCTTACTTGATAGTTATTCTCACTAAGTTTTAAAAGAGAAGTAATTTTTACATCTCTACTTTGTTGCTGTTGAATTTTCTTGTCTATTTCCTCTCTTGCAACAATTTCATTTAGTTTTAATCCAGCTACTTTATCAACAAAGTTATACTGTCTTTTAATAGTTTTGTAGCAAAAAACTATATCTAAAGAAATTGTTCTAGTGTTTATCACATGGTCTGATAGTACAGAATAAATGAGTTTATCATCTATTGTATATTTAATGTTATCTATCACACCTATTGTTTTTATCTCTCCTGCTTCCTTATTAACCTCTACTACATATGGTTTTATTCTTACTTCTTTGGATAGATTGAAGTAGGCTATCCCTGATAAAACAAGTAGTATGAAAGTGGCAATAAAAGCTAATTGCCACTTTTTACATTGATTTGCCATCTGTAGGTAAAGATTAGTACCAGGGTCAAGAGAATTTAAACTTTTCATTTTCTGACCTTTCAATCCTTTCTTAGGTTTGAAATTCATAAAACCTGCCATTTACCTTCTCCTTTTACCCAATTAATACAGAACCACTATATCCAAAGAAACTCGGAACCCATGTACTAGCAAAAAACATGAGGGCTATCCCCATTGCTGCTTTCATACCTTGTTTTCCTCCTTCCTCCATTTGACCGAAAATCATTTTTAGTCCTACTAAAGCAACTGCAAGGATAGCTATTATTCTTGCTGTTGGACCAACTAAAATATTCATTAGTTTGTCAAATACACTAAGCCAAGGTGCGTCTGCTGTAGTAGCCATAGCACTTAGACTAATTGTCATTAGTGTTAAAAGTATTAAATACTTTCTCACTCCCTTAGATTTTTGTTTCAGTTTTTTCATAAAATTTTCCTCCTATAACTTTTTTATATTTATTAGTATAAAAACTGCTTGATTTTTGAAGCTATATATTCTATACAAATATACAGTATTGCAAAAACAAAAAAAGAGAGTATTAAACTCTCTTTTGGTATTTTTTTATCTCTCAATTCCCTTCTCTTTGCTTATTGCTGTATTTAATACCTTTCCCAATTCATATCCTACAACCATTTCTGACGCTTTTTCTGCTTCTTTAATAGCAGTAAATAACTCATTCTTGTCATTTTTCAGTACATCAACCCAATTTTGAATATATGCCTTACTATTTTCTAAATTTCTCTCTGTATATCCTACTCCTTTTTCTTGTCCTATAAAGACACTAGCGAACTCTGCAATGAGTTCCTCTCTTGCGTATTTTTTGCTTCCAAATCCTCCCTCCATTGTTCTATTCAATCTAGTTTCATGTCCTGTAGAGTGAGCTAGTTCGTGCAAAGCTGTACCATAAAAGACAGCTTCTGACTTAAATTGTTCTTTTGCTGGTAGAACTATCATATCTTTTGCTTTATTGTAATAGGCTTCATTACCTCCATATTTAAAAGTTACTCCACTGTTTTCTATTATCTTATCCAGCTTGTTATAATCTACCTCTACTTTTTTATGTTCTAATGGAGGTATACCTTCTATTTGTTCTGCATTGAATACAACATATGTTTTTCCTATTATACATACATTTTCTTTGAAGTATTCTATCTGCTTTTCTTTTGGTAATTTATTATACATTTCCATATCTAAATCTTTTTTAGTTGATTTATCATAGTATTTGAAAATTTCAATAGATGTACCTTTCTCATCTTTTCTTATTTTCCATTCTTTTTCTTTAGCTTGTAGAAAAGTTACCCATCTTGTATCTGTATATCCTTTTTTTATCATTGCTGCATATAATTTTATATTATTTATCCCTTTATATTTTGTTCCTGTTACTGGATTTTGTACTGCTCCTGATACACTATTCCAGTCCTGTTCCCAAGGTATTCTTCCTACTTCAAGGCTCTTTATTACATCATCTACAAATTTTTCTCTTTCCTCCTTAAATTTATTTTTCTTTTCCCATTTAGGAGTTTCTTTTTCTCTCATTTCATAACTTTTATCTATACCTTTTTTTTCTTCTAGCAGCCATTCTTCTTTATAACTAAATACATCTTCTTTAGATACTATATAGTGATCTGAAAATTCTTTTCCTAATCTATCTGCTATCTCTAGTATGTCATTAGTGGCACTTGTATCTTGTTTACTTGGTACTGACCTTCCTCCAGGGTGATTATGAAATATTTCAATTCCTCTTATTTGGTCGTTTAAAAGATGGGGTAAAATAATTTTAGGGTCTATATTAACCTTTTCTTGTCCTCCTTTAAATAAAACGTTAACATCAGTTATTTTAAAGTTTTTATCATATTCTATTACCCCAAAATTTTCTTGTCTTAGTTCCTGGTATGAAGCTTTTAAAATCTCTTTTACTATTTTTTTATCATTTATAACATTTAATCCTACTAACTCTTTTTTTGCATAATAATTCATAAACTCATTATATTCACTAGCTTTTGTAAAGTCTTTTTCTTTATCAGTATCTGAAATATTCTTTTCACTTGTAATATTCTCTTTTGGTAAAGTAAGAATTACATCATCTGTTACATCAGAAAAAACTTTTAATTCTTTGTCTACTGACAATGTTTCTAATATCTTATAATTTAATAATTCTAAGTTATTTTTTAGTTCTTCTATTTTATCTTTATTACTAATGACTTTATCAGGATCGCCTTTATGATAAAGTAAAATTGCCAATTTAGCATTATCATGGTAAGACTTTTGCATTACTTCTTTAAAAGAACTATCTATATCAACTTTAGTTCCTTTTACCAAATTCAAATGATGGTCTAACATGACTATACGGATTTCATTCTCACTTATAGTTGGATTGTCTTTTAAATATTCTTTTAATCCTTCACGACCTTGAAGTTTTTCTTTTTCATATCTTAGATCACTTTTAGAAAATTCAATAAAATCAACTATTTCTTTTACATCTTTATCATCACTTTTTATTTTTGAATAAAGTTCTTCCCTATTGCTGCAGTTAAAATATTGATATAAATTACTTTTCATTTTCAATCACTTCTTTTTCTTCATAGTAATTAAAAAACTCTTTAAAATCCTTTACTATCTGTTCTTCTTTGTGTTCTTCACTTTTCATATACTCTAATAATTCTTTATAGTTTGTAACTCCTAAGTCTTTCATCAGTTCATGCAGTCCATTTTTTTCTTGTCCTTTATAATATTTATTTCCTAATAGCAGCGTAGACGCTGTTTTATCTGTTATAATAATTTCTCCCTCTCCTTTTTCATTGAAAGGGTCATCTTCTATAGTTCCTCCTAACATTCCTACCATTTCTTCTGGTGTCTTAGCTGAAAAGGGATTTCCTATCCTCATATCATTTTCATATTTTATCTTTTCTATTTCATTTCCCAGTTCATCAAAGACTATCTTCCAGCCGTGAAGCTCTCCTTTTTTATTTAAAGGACACCTTTCTTTTAATTTTCCATTTTCATGGAAACTCTCATAAAATTTTTTCTCTTCCATCTTTCTTCCTCCTTAGTATTTGCTTGACTTTTTAGTAGATTAAGTATATAATTCAAATATAGTGTATTACAAAGTTAGCACATGAAGAGGTATCTGTCGCAACCAGATATCTCTTTTTTTTTACTCTCAAATATGCTAATATATACTGGTGCGGCGGTTTTTAAAAAACTATCCCTTAAAGAAAGGGGGTGCTAACAATTGAAATACACTATTACTTTTATAATTTTATTCTTCCTGATGTACAAGGTACTTCACTAGAATAAAATTTTAAGCCGCTGCATAGGGGTTAGGAGTTGCGACCTAACCCTTTTTATTTTTTAAAAAATATATTTTTCCTTCCTGGTAGCAAAAGTTTCTATAGCTATTTTCTTTTCCATGAAGCCTGTCTAAATAGCCAAGCATAACAGCTAAATTTACTTCTGTTACTTCTGCTATTTCAAATAATGCTCCATAAGTTATTAGCTTATGGTTTCTTGCCTTTTTCTCTTCTTTGGTTAAGTCTGATATTACCTCTTCATCATGGCTGTCTATTTCCTTTAATAATTCCTCTCCATAGACTTTTAACTTTTCCTGATCCACTGGTACAACTTTTTTAAATTGGAATAAATGACCTAATATTATTTCTTGTGAATAAATAAATAATTGGGTAACTTCTAAGGCTAGTCCTAGTCTTAAAAGTTTCTTAGCTCTAGCTCTCCTTTGTTTTTTGTTCTCCCATATCTGCTGCTGCCTTTCCTTGATTGTTATTTTCCGAAGATTCACTTTTCCTTTCTTCAACTGGTTTTCCAGTTTCTTTATCTTCTCTTTCTGTGTCATCAGGCTTGTTTTTTTCATTTAATTTCCTCTTTTCAATCCTTACAGTATCTCCATTGTTATAAAATATGCTTTTCCCTGTTCTCACTTTGTTATTTTCATTTCTTTGCTCTTCCTCCATCAACACACTAGCTGGTTAATCTCTCCCATAACAGCAGTGTTAAAACAAAAATTACAAAGCATTAATGATAATAATATTTTCTTTCTTATATTTCCCATGAGTTACCCTCCTTTTCCAATTTAATATCAAGATTGTTGTAACCTCTTTCTTCATTATCAAGACTTCTTAAAAATCTTGATAATTTATTAAGTTCTCTTGTTACTCCTACATTTCCTGTTCCTTCTGGTCTATTAATTTCCCTAATTTTATTGATTCCTTTAAATACTTTTTTCTTTTCTTTTTTCTGCAGTACCTCTCTTTCTTCAATTCCTTTTATCTTATATAAAATTTGCTTGTCTATATTCAAAGCTCTTGTAGATGACATCTTATCTTTTTCAAGTTTTTTAAGTGATAAAGTGTAGATAGATTTTATCTCTTTTGTTTTATCTCCTAAAAACTCGCTGCCTTTATATTTCTTTAGAAGCTCTGCTTCTCTAACCAATAATTTATTTATCTGTACATTTTTTTCTGCGATCTCTTTTGTTAATGCTTGTTTTCTAACAAAAGATAACTTCCCTAGTCCTTCTAATTCTTTCTTATTGCCTTCTATCTCTTTTTTAAGTATTTCTCTTTCTTTATATCCTAAAGAATATTCGCCTTTAGTTATCTTATTTAAAGCTATCAGTTCCAATGGTGTGTACCCTTCCTTAGTCTTTAACTGTTTTCCAGTTAAAAGATTGCTCATATTAGTAATTGCTTTATCATATTTTTCAATATTTGCTCTATCCTGATTTACTTTATTTTGATATTCTGCTCTGTACTCTTTTATAACTGGCTGTATCTTCTTAAAGTCCATCTTTACTATTTCATCAAGACTTCTATTGTATGTGTCCTCCATCACATCAAGCCTGTTATGCAGCTTGAATAAACTCTTATTATATTTTTCATTCTCATTGTTCTTTATAAAGTATTCATAAGAATTTTTGAGTTTTTCAAACTCAATGATATTTTTAAAATGAGAAGCAATATTATTTTCTCTTGGCTGCTGCTCTTTTTCTTTTATAATTAGTAAATCTTGTATTGCTTTCATTTCAGCTCTTCTAGTATCTTCAACATATTTTAAAGTTTCTGCAAATTTTCCATCAGCTCTATCAAAATCTTTAAAAATACTTTCAGTTATCTTTGCATACTCCTGATCTGTTTTATCTATCTTAGTATTAAGCTCATTTATTTTATCTTGTATTTCTTTTCTTTCCTCTGTAGTTCCAAAGTGACTAGCATTACTTTTTTCAAGTTCCAGGTCTTTTAATTCTTTCTGATATCTTAAACTGTTATGTGCTAATCCTTCTATCCTGTAATTACTTAATATCTGCATAGCAAAATGAGAGTTATCCTGTTTCTCTAACTCCTGTAATCTATATCTTAATTCCTCAACAGGTTTATCATCATATCTACTCTTGATTTTTTCTTGATTACCTTGATTTCTTTCAGCTTTTTTCTTTTCTAGCTCATAATTTAAGTTGATGTTATACTGTGTTTTCAGTAAATTACTATACAGCTCTTTTTCTCTTGTATAATCCCTTTCAAGCTGGTTCAATACTCTCACATATTTATCTGACATTGTGTATTTGTTAGCAATTTCCATTACTCTTTTCTGTGCTTCTTGTTCCTCTTTCATAAGCTCTTCACTCAAAGGATAGACTACACGCTTCTTTTCAACTGTTTTAATTTCTTTTATAGCTTTATTAAATTGACCTTTGCTAAGAATATTTACAGCCATTCTTTTTAGTCCTGCTTCATCTAATCTCTCGCTTCCATCTGCAAGTTCCATAGATTTTATTTTCTCTATTCTTGATATAAGCTCGTCTTTAGTAGGAATAACCTTTCCTTTTCTGATTGCATAATCTCTTTCTTTAGCTGCTTTTATCTCTTTAGCTTTGTTATATCTTTCAATTTCTGCTTTCTCTGTTTTGCTTAAACTCATATACCCAGCAACTTTTATTTTTTGTAAAATTTTACCTGATATATTAACTGCTGGTCTGTTTAATGTTTCTGCCTTTGCATACTCTCCATTTTGTATTGCTTCATTCCTACGTGCTTCTAAACTTCTACAATCTATTCTTACTTTATGTCCACATATTTTTAACATATCATTAGCTTCTATTTCCCATGACTTTCTAAGTCCTAGTAATCTTTCTTTTTTCTTCCAATCTCTGTCTTTTTTAGCTCCACCTAATTCTGGATTTTTACTATTAGCTTTTTTAAAAAATCTATTTAATTCTCTGTCTATACCATCTATCTTTCTTTCAGAAAACATCAAGTGACAATGAAGATTTTTTTCTCCATTTTCATTGAAACTCTCATGTATAGCAAAAGAATAAGGGAAGTCGTTCCCTATTTCTTTTTTAACATACTTTTGAATTAACACTACTGCTTGTGTATGTGTTAGTTCATTTGGTATGTTAAGTTCAAGTTCCCTGTAAGCATTTCTATTCATACCTTCGTTTTGGTCTGCTGCTTCCCAAAAAGCAAGTGCATTATTACCATCAATAAACTGCATATTTCCTGATTGCTTAAATACCAAATCTTCTTTTACTTTGTAATTATCTTCTCTTAATATGTAGGCTGCATGATTTTTAGCATATCCTACTTTTCCTCTTTTATAGCACAATCTAAATTCTGCCATGCAACCTACACCTCCCCTAAAACTTTCAAAATTGCGAGAGCATTTTGAAAGCACGATTCCATATCTCGTAGAGATATGGGTAAGCGTGCCTTTTCAATTTTTAAATGCCGCCGAGGCGACATTTAAGTTCCGCATGTGCGGAAAGTGAAAAGGACTTCTTTTTTTCATTTAAAAAAGTCTTTTTAAAATTTTTATCAAAGTAGTTGATTTAAGTTAGCAAATATAATATAATAATGCTATATATTAGTATAGAATATA